>CAZJUF010000013.1:0-11101 GCA_964549055.1 uncultured Hyphomicrobiales bacterium
AACCCTTGATCATTGCCTTGGCAACCGCACCCATGCCGCCAATATTCTCGGCATATCCATCCGCACCTTGCGCAACAAGCTCCGGCTTTATGGCGATGGCGGCATTCCCGTACCAAACCCCGGCGCACAACGGTCCATGGCAGTTTAGTATCATAGACCCATAAACAGTAGAGAACGCGTATTTAATGAGTGACGTACCCACCACCCCGGCTGCCCCCACCCCGCCTGCCGCCAGCAGTGGCACCAGCATGGGAGATTTGACCGCCGGCATGGAAGGCTGGGGGGCAAAACTCCGCCGCTCGGACATCGGCCTCGCACTTGGCGTTGTTGGCATTCTGGTGGTTCTTATTTTACCCATGCCCGCCGGTGTACTGGATTTCCTGCTGGCGTTTTCCATAACCCTTTCTGTTTTGGTTTTGATGACCTCGTTGTTCATCCAGACACCGCTGGAATTCAGTGCTTTTCCAACAGTCCTGTTGATCACCACCATGTTGCGACTGGCACTTAATCTCGCCTCCACCCGGTTGATCCTGTCCAATGGTCATGAAGGAGCCGGCGCTGCCGGTAACGTCATTGAAGCCTTCGGCAACTTTATCACCCAAGGCAACTTTGTTATCGGCATCATTGTTTTTGCCATTCTGGTGATTGTCAATTTTGTCGTTATCACCAAGGGTTCGGGCCGTATTGCCGAAGTTGCCGCCCGCTTCACTCTTGATGCCATGCCGGGCAAACAGATGGCAATCGATGCTGATTTATCCGCCGGATTGATCAGCGAAGACGCAGCCCGCACGCGGCGCAAGAAGCTCGAGGACGAAAGTTCCTTTTTTGGTGCCATGGATGGTGCGTCAAAATTTGTCCGTGGCGATGCCATCGCCGGCATCCTGATTACGTTTATCAATATCATCGCCGGCATCATCATCGGCGTTGGTCAAAAAGACATGACGTTTTCCAACGCCGCTGAAACCTACACATTGCTGACAATCGGTGATGGTCTGGTCTCGCAAATTCCCGCTTTGATTGTCTCGATTGCCGCCGGTCTTCTGGTCTCCAAGGCCGGTGTTGAAGGTGCCGCCGACAAAGCACTTGTCGCCCAGCTTTCCGGCTACCCCAAAGCCCTTGGCATGTCGGCATTTTTGATGATTGTCATGTCAACATTACCCGGCATTCCCATGGTGCCTTTCCTGTTTCTGGCCGGTCTTGCCGGAACCTTTGCCTGGAAGGCCTCGTCAAATGCAGATAAGATCGAAGCTGACAAAGTCGTAGCTCAAGTCGCGGCAGAAGCAAAACCGGCGCCAACCGAAGAACCGATCACCACTGCCTTGCATATGGATGACCTGCGGCTGGAACTCGGCTATGGTCTGCTGCCGCTCATTAACAGCGAAGAAGGCGACCGTCTTACCGAACAGATTAAAGCCCTGCGACGTCAAATGGCCACCGACATGGGCTTTATCATGCCGGCGGTGCGCATCCTTGATAACATGCAACTGGAAAGCAACGCGTATTCAATCAAGGTCAAGGAAGTCGAAACCGGCACCGGTGAGCTTTACGTCAATCACTACATGGCCATGGACCCCAAAGGCGGTCAGGTTGATCTGCCGGGACAGCAAACCACCGAACCTGCATTTGGTTTGGCGGCAACCTGGATTGATGGCTCCATGCGCGATGAAGCAAGTTTCCGTGGCTACACTGTTGTCGACCCCTCCACGGTTTTGACCACGCATCTGACTGAAATTCTGAAAACCAACATGTCCGAACTTCTGTCCTATGCTGAAGTTCAAAAACTGTTGAATGAATTGTCAGACGAACATCAAAAACTGATTGAAGACATTGTGCCAAGTCAGATCAGCGTCAGCGGCATCCAGCGCGTTTTGCAGGCCTTGTTACTGGAGCGCGTTTCCATCCGCGATCTTGCCACCATTATGGAAGGCATTGCCGAAGCCACCAGCTTCACCCAGCATTCGACCACCATAACCGAACATGTGCGCAGCCGTCTGGCGCGACAATTATGTGCCGCCAACACGCCACCTGCGGGCTATCTCGCCATGATCACGCTTACGCCTGCATGGGAACAGAAATTTGCCGATGCACTTGTGGGTCAGGGCGAAGAAAGACAATTGGCCATGGCGCCAAGTGAGCTTCAGGAATTTATTTCACTGGTCCGCGACCGCTTTGAAGAAGCCGCTGTATCTGGTGAAATGCCAGTGCTGCTGACCAGCCCGGCCATTCGCCCTTACGTCCGTCTGGTGGTCGAACGTTTCCGCAACCAGACCACGGTCATGTCACAAAGTGAAATCCACTCAAGTGCCAAATTGAAAACAGTGGGTGCGGTTTAAATCAACCTTGCAGCTTGCCCCTCATCCGACGCCTTCGGCGCCACCTTCTCAGCCAAGGGGAGAAGGAAGGATAGCACTGTATTTACTTCCCTTCTCCCCTTGGCTGAGAAGGTGGCAGCGAAGCTGACGGATGAGGGGTGAGAGCGGTTAGCGTCTAAGAACTCGGCCCGTTATTAAAGCCGACCTCATCAACAAGTTCACTGGCGCGTTTGCCCTTTTCGGCAATCTTGGCCAGCGATACCGTGTCGGCTTTAAAATCACCCCATGACTTTACCAGCTTTGACCATTCAACACCTGGTTTGACCGGATATTCAAAATTGACTTGCGCATATATTTTTTGCGCTTTGTCACTAGAGAGGAAATTCATCAGCTTTACAGCTTCTTCTTTGTTGGGCGCGTGTTTGGCCAATACCATGCCGGAAAGATTTACGTGCGCTCCGCGATCATTGGTGTTGGGGAAAATAATTCGGACAGATTTGGCCCATTCTTTCTGCACCGGTTTTTTGTCGTTGGTCATCATCGCCCCCATGTAATAGGTGTTGGCGATGGCAATATCACACTCACCGGCAAAAACAGCTTTGACCTGACCACGGTCATTTCCTGATGGCTTGCGCGCCAGATTTGCCTTCACACCTTCGAGCCATTTTTTTGCCTTGGCCTCACCGTGTTGCACAATCATTGAGGCAATCAGGGCAATATTATAAACATTCTGGCCACTGCGCACACAAATCCTGCCTTTCCACTTAGGGTCAGCTAGATCTTCATACGTGATAGCTGTCTGCTTGACCCGCTTGTTCGATGCGAAAATCACCCGCGCGCGCAATGTCAGGCCAAACCACCGGCCTTGCGGGTCGCGATAACGTGCCGGTATATTTTTCGATAATTGCTCCGATACCAGCGCTTGCGAAATCCCGCTGGAAACCGCATCACTCAAGCGCGCGATATCTGTTGTCAGCAAAACATCGGCCGGGCTGTTAACGCCTTCAGCCTCCATCCGCTCAATAAGTCCCTTCTTGGCAAAAATCGTATTTACTTTGATGCCGGTTTTAGCAGTGAACGCCTTGAAAAGAGGCTCAACCAAATAGGGCTGCCGATAAGAATAGACGTTAACCTCACCGGCCCTGGATGTTGCCGGTGATGCAATAACGCCAACAGCCACACCCAAAGCAAGGCCAAGTCTGGCACAACGGGAAAAACAAAAACGCATGTGAAAATTCCTTCAAACCAACGGGATTACCTGTGACATAAGGCAACAATTTAATCGCTGTCAACTTGATTCAAGTCAAATCAGCAACATTAGAAATCTTCAAAAGTGTAATAAAAACAGTAGTTTAGACAGGTTCTAAATTACTGTTCTTTGTTTTCAGGTGCTTAGAGAATTTTTCCGCTCAAGACGTGCTCAATTTGCCCCCAGGCGTTCCAGCCCCTTCAGACTGGTTTCAAGCGTCTCATCCAGTGCGAGCGCACGGCGAAAATCCAAAATGGCCTTGTTGTTTTGACCCAGCGCTTCAAACACATGTCCACGGGTATCATACGATCCCGGATCCGTCTGTCTCAATCCAATTGCCTTGTTTGCATCGACCAGCGCCAGTTTGTATTTTTTCGTCATGAGCAAAGCCCAGGCCCGGTTGTTGTAGGCCAACGCATTTTCTGGTTGATTTTTAATCACCACCGCCTGATCGATTATGGCATTTTCAAATTGTTTCAGCCGCGCATAAGCCACACCGCGATTAGTGCGGGCCTTCATATTACTGGCGTCCAGTTTAATGGCGCGGGAGTAATCTGCGATTGCCGCTTCAAACCGGCCTAGAGAAAAGTTTGCTTCGCCGCGAAAAAAGAAAGCTTCCGAATTTGTGCTGTCGCGGGAAATGGCAATGGTCAAATCGGCAATTGCCGCCTGATACCGGCGCAACTGCAACTGAGCAACACCGCGGCCAAAACGTGCGCCTGTGGTCTGTGGTGCCAGATTTAACACCCGGGTCAGATCATCAACAATCGACACATAATCACCGACAGTGGAATTTGCCAGTGCGCGATAGCTTAAAGCTGAAACAGAATCAGGCGTAATTCTAAGTGCCTGCGAACAATCACGCACGGCAAACTTATATCTTTTGGTATCGATATAGGCCAGGCACCTGTTGGTGTAAGCAACAGCCGAACCGGGATCGAGTTCCAGCGCATAGGTATAATCTTCCAACGCGGCCTCAAAGCGTTTGAGACTGTGAAAAGCCGAACCCCGGTTTATCAAAGCCACAGCGCGGTTGAAGCTGGTAAGGCTGCCGGATTTGAGAGCGCGGTTATAAAGCTTGATCGCTTTATCGGGATCACCATTGCGGTGGGCTTTCATGCCCGCGGTAATATCTTCCACCGGCCCGGCCCAGACATTTGCAGTCAGGCCAATCATCATCGCAAAAATAAGTAATCGGGACAAAACTGTCATCATCAAGGGCCTTTGAAACTAATCCCGCATGTTGACGAACTGAAGTGGCAATTCAATATCGAGGCCTTTGACCAAAGTCATTGTCGCTTGCAAATCATCGCGCTTTTTACCGGTCACCCTCAAGGTATCGCCCTGAACCGCTACCTGCACCTTGAGCTTCGATGACTTGATATCCTTAACGATACGCTTTGCCAGTTCACGTTCAATACCCTGTTGGACCTGAACATTCTGGCGCACCGATTGACCGGCCGCAGGCTCAACCTCGCCGTAATCAAGAACGCCTGCATCTATCTTGCGGCGGCTCAGATGTCCCTGCAACAATTCATGCATCTGACGCAGCTTGAGATCATCGTCGGCCAGTATAACCAGCTTTTCGTCCTGACGTTCAATTGAACAGTGTGAACCTTTAAAGTCATAGCGTGTGGTCATCTCGCGCATCATATTATTGAGCGCATTATCAACTTCAGCGAGGTCGGTTTTCGATTCTATATCAAATGTTGGCATGGGTTTTTGCTCAAATTAGGGAAATCATCCGGGCATTATACCCCAATCCTGAATTGGTGACATTAGAAATTTGTGCGTGGTTGCTGTTTCAAAAACAGCCTTTGCCAAAATAAAACGCCCCCGGGGACACGGGAGCGTTTCATTTTGAGACAATAAGCTGATCGACAATCAGGAAACCCGCGAAGGTATCCTAGAAATTCTGGCGATGTAAATTAAGCGCAGCCTCATCCAGTTCGGATTGTTCATGCGCGAGATAATCGTCATCGCGGCGGCGAATATCCTTTTCTTCAATAAGTTCCATTTTCTTCAACTCGCCAAACTCTTCGGCCAGATCATCCTGGGCCTTGACCAGCTGTGCTTTAAGCCCGTCAATAGATTCCAGCAGTTTTTCCTTACGGTCTCCTGCGGCTTTGGCAAACATCGGATAGGCGAAATGCTTGACATCCGTAATGCCCGAGCGCTCCTGCTCCACCGAAATCTGCTGGTCGAGTTCTGCAATCTTGCGTTCAAAATCCGCAATCATCACTTCAATTTCGCCAACGGCGCGACGTTTTTCGTCAACCTGAAAGCGCTGTAACCTGATTAATGTTTCTCGTGACCTCATAGTTTTTACACCTGCTTTTAGTCTTCAGAATATTGATTATCATTCAAAATCCGGGCCAACTCTTCATAACCCGAGCCAATTAGCGAAGTTTCGTTTATTCCCTGCGACAAAAACTGTTCCAGCAGAGGATGGAAATGAATGGCTTCGTCCACTTCCGCACTGCTTCCCGCGCGATATGCACCCAGCCGGATCACATCTTCCATGTCATTGTAAGACGCCATCAGTTTTCGCGCCCGCGTAATCAACGGCTGCATTTCTTCCGGTACACATCCCGGCATCGTGCGTGAAACCGATTTCAAAACATTGATTGCCGGAAAGCGCCCGCGCTCGGCAATCTGCCGTTCCATAACAATATGGCCATCTAAAATGCCGCGCACACTGTCAGAAATCGGCTCATTATGATCATCACCTTCGACCAGCACCGTAAACAGACCGGTGATCGTACCAACTCCCGCACCAGGTCCTGCGCGTTCCAGCAGGCCGGGAAGTTCCGTAAACACGGTTGGCGTATAGCCTTTACTTGTGGGGGGTTCTCCACCGGCCAGGCCAATTTCACGCTGCGCCATGGCAAAGCGGGTGACACTGTCCATCAGACACAAGACATCTTTATCGAGATCACGAAAATATTCGGCCAGCGTTAACGTCAGGTAAGCCGCCTGGCGCCGCATCAGTGCAGATTGATCCGACGTTGCCACCACGACGATTGAATGCTCAAGACCTTCCGGCCCCAGACCATCTTCAATAAATTCCTGAACTTCGCGCCCCCGTTCGCCAATCAGCCCGATGATGGACACATCTGACGCGGTATTGCGGGCCAACATGGAGAACAAGACGGACTTACCCACGCCCGATCCGGCAAAAATACCCATCCGTTGCCCCTTGCAACAGGTCATAAAGGTATTGAGACAGCGCACACCTAAATCAATAGGCCCCCCAACGCGCGAACGCGTGTGGGCGGGAGGGGGCTGATTTTTAGTTGAATAGATTGACGGACCAGGTCTCAATGGCCCCTTGCCGTCGATCGGTCTGCCCATGGCATCGACAACGCGACCGAGCCAGCTTATGTCCGGGCGCACAAAGGAATCGATAACCGAAACAACTGCCCGGCATCCCATCCTGACCCCTTCAAGCGGTCCAAACGGCAGGCACAGGGCCTGATTATTTTTAAAGCCGACAACTTCACATTCAACTGATATGTCCGATTGCACCTCAATCGTGATGCGTGAACCGATGCTCATCACATGCAAGGGACCACTGATTTCAACCAGCAACCCCTTAACACCGCTGACGCGACCATAATGCTCCAGGGTAGGAAGCGTTTCTATTTCAGAAATCAATGCCCGCACGTTTTCTCTTTTCTTAATTTCATCTGTTGCCGTTCAACCATTGTGCCGTTCAAGGCTTTAAGGTTTCGTAAACCTTGTTTACTTAATCGCTGATTTCAGAGGAAAAGATATTGCCACTTACTATTTAAGTGGGGAAAAGATTCAATTAAGGCTTGAGGGGGGATTCATTTAACAAAGCGAACACGTTAAGAATCCTGTACCGAATAATTACAACGCTTATATTTTGTTAACCATTTGAGGTCTATCTTAACCATTCAGGTAAGATAGAGACTGCTGAGTTCTGGCAGAGAATTTGCGCGTTTCTACATTTAGACCCGTGGGGGTCGCAAACGGAGAGGGATCTCATGAGAGTTCTTCTGATTGAGGACGATAGTGCAACGGCACAAAGTATCGAGTTAATGTTAAAATCTGACGGTTTTAACGTCTACACAACAGATCTCGGTGAAGAGGGCGTCGATCTAGGTAAGCTGTACGACTACGACATAATTCTTCTTGACCTTAATCTGCCAGACATGAGCGGTTATGAGGTGTTAAAGACATTGCGTCTCAGCAAGGTTAACACACCAATACTGATCCTGTCAGGTCTGGCCGGTATTGAAAACAAGGTTCGCGGGCTGGGCTTTGGTGCTGACGATTATATGACCAAACCCTTCCACAAGGACGAGCTGGTCGCGCGCATTCACGCGGTTGTACGCAGGTCCAAAGGTCATTCCCAGTCGATTATCACTACCGGTGATCTTAAAGTTAACCTCGACACCAAAACCGTTGAAGTCAACAATCAGCGTGTTCATCTGACCGGCAAGGAATATCAGATGCTAGAGTTGTTGTCCTTACGCAAGGGAACAACGCTAACCAAGGAAATGTTCCTGAACCATCTTTACGGCGGCATGGACGAGCCTGAGTTGAAAATCATCGACGTTTTCATCTGCAAGCTGCGCAAAAAACTGGCCACTGCAACCAACGGTATGAATTATATTGAAACAGTCTGGGGGCGCGGTTATGTGCTGCGCGACCCTGATGAAGAATTCGGCGAACCTTTAAAAGAGAGCGCCTGATAAATCTTCGATTTTCAGTCATCGCCCGATACTTAAAAAGGCCCCGGTTTTCCGGGGCCTTTTTAGTTGTACAAATTGCTTTTTATTGAAATTTATTTACCCGGCTCGTTTTTGAAGCGAAGCGAGGGTGCGAATGGCCGGGCTGTCATTCCGGGGGGCCACCGTACTTTGCGCTGCACCAATATTGTTGGCGGCATGTACTGATTGATAAAGGCCACGTTTTTGCGGCACCGGTTTAAACTCATTGGACAGGCCAATGACGGTTTCAGCTGCACCCAGCAAAAGATATCCATCAGGTACCAGCTGTTTTGACAACCGGTCGAGAACGTCCGATTTTCCTTCGCGGTCAAAATAGATCAGAACATTGCGGCAAAAGATAATGTCGAATTTACCCAAAGAGGCAAAATCATCGAGCAAATTAAAGGGGCGAAACTCCACCATCGCCCGCAAATCTGACGATACCTGCCACAGCTCACCGGTTTGCTTGAAATATTTTACCAGTTGCTGGATAGGCAGGCCGCGTTGAACTTCAAACTGGCTGTATAGACCTACCTTGGCTTTTTCGAGCACATCATTGGAAATGTCCGTAGCCGTGATATCCACATGCCAGTTACCGATTTTATCGGCAATTTCTTTCAGGCAAATGGCAATTGAAAACGGTTCCTGACCAGTTGATGCAGCAGCACACCAGATGCGCAATCGCCTGGTTCTGGCGCGTTCCACCAACATGTGCGGCAGGATCACTTCATTCAAATGATCAAAGGGAGATTTATCACGGAAGAAAAACGTTTCATTGGTCGTCATTGCTTCGACAACCGTTTCCTGCAGATTACCACCCGTCGGCAGCTTCATTGCGCGAACAAGCTCGTCGAGCGCTTGAAAACCGTTAGCGCGCGCAACCGGCAAAAGACGGCTTTCCAGCAGGTATATTTTCTCTTTCGAAATAACAAAACCCGACCGGGCCTTGAGAAGCGTATAGAGATAATCAAAATCGGCAGGATTCATAAAATACGCCCCGAAATTATTTTTCTGACTTTGTCAGCTATTTCACTTAAAGGTATAACGGCCGAACAGACACCGGTATGAGCAGTGGCTCCAGGCATACCCCATACAACACTGGTTTCTTCGTCCTGGGCAATAATCGATCCCCCGGCTTTGGAAACCGTGATACTTCCAGCCGCGCCATCGGTTCCCATGCCGGTGAATATGACACCAAGGGCATGAGCACCGTAAATTTCGGCCACACTGTCAAACATCGGATCAACAGCGGGTTTGCAAAAATTAACCCGCGGGCCATCGCTCAGCGTAATCGTTGGGCAGCTCTTGTCGGTTACAATCAGATGCTTGCCACCGGGGGCAATATAAATAAAACCCGGCGCAATCTTCTCGCCATCTTCAGCTTCTTTGCAGGTGCGGTTTGTGATGCGCGCAATGTGGTCGGCCAGAATTGCCGTAAACGTTGCCGGCATGTGCTGGGTTACAATCACCGGAATAGCGTTGAGGGCAGGCGACAGTTCTTTAAAAAATTCAAACAATGCTGGCGGGCCACCTGTCGACGACCCAATAGCCAGAATTTTTGGTACAGTTCGCGAAAACGGCTTCAGTTTTATCGCCCCATCGTTTGCTCTGGAGAGTTGGGATAGGGCAGATGGTTTTGCGCCGGCCGGCACGGCATGCTTGGCATTCGCGCCTGAACGTCCACTGACATCAATTCCTGCCAACGCCTTGACTTTGGCCACGAGTTCACTACGAAACTCGGTAGACGTCGTCACACCGCTGTTATTGTCAGGCTTGGGAATATAATCACTCGCACCCAGTCTCAGTGCCTTTAAACTGATGGTGGCGTTGCGACTGGTCAAGGTGGAAGACATGACAATCTTAACACCCGGGCAATTTTTCAATAACAGCGGCAAAGCCTCAATGCCGTCCATCTCCGGCATTTCAATATCCAGAACCACCACATCAGGTTTGCTCTTGGCTATGTCATCGACGGCGAGACGGCCATGGCGATGCGAAGCAACAACCTCGATATCGGGTTCCTGGTTTAACCAGCGCGACACGATACCGCGGATGACAACAGAATCATCAACCACCATAACCCGGGCCTTTTTCGCAACCTGTGTTCCAGTCTGCTGCTGGATTGTTGAAATTGAATTCATTGAACTAGAGCAACCCTACTTCCTGGAATTTCGCTTCGATAATGTCGCGATCGAAAGGTTTCATGATATATTCATCGGCCCCTGCACTAATCGCCTGGGTGATATGGTCCATATCATTTTCAGTGGTGCAAAATAAAACCACCGGCGCTTTTCCGCCTTCCTGGTTTCTCAGGTTAACGAGAAAATCCAGCCCGTTCATTACCGGCATGTTCCAGTCCAGCAAAATTGCATCAGGCATCCGTTCACCACAGCGATCCAACGCGGTTTCGCCATCCTCAGCCTCAACAATGGAAAACTCAAGGTCCTCCAGAATGCGACGAGCAACTTTTCTGATCACCCTACTGTCATCAACTACCAGACACTGTTTCATTCAACTTCTCCTATGGTACATCGTCCAAGCATTATGCACTGTTTCCCTAATATTTCGTTCTTCATGCCGGTTCAGGCAGCTTTCGATTTAGCTTCCGGATCCAGCACACATTCAATATCAAGCACCAGCATCAGTTCATTTTCCAACCGGTGCACACCTTGTGAAATCCTTGACCAGCAGGGATCCAGATTGGTGGGATTTTCTTCAAATGTCTTACCCGACAGGCGCAGCACTTCACCGACACCGTCAATAATAAGTCCGTATGATTCATCGCGATATTCAACACCGAC
>CAZJUF010000013.1:11201-17660 GCA_964549055.1 uncultured Hyphomicrobiales bacterium
CTCATGCCGCTTCCCCAATAATGTCACAGGTTTGTCTCAAGATTTGTATCAGTCCTTCACGATCGAATTTCGCCACATAGTCATGGAACCCTGCTTCTTTTCCCTGCTCAATGGCGGCATTGGATGTAAATGATGAAATGGCGATAATGGGAGTGTTGCTCCAGTTTTTATTACCCCGAACAAACCGGGCAAATTCAAACCCGTTCATCTCCGGCATCTCAATGTCTGAAATTATGACATCAAAGACCACGCCATTATCATGCAGTTTGATGGCTTCAAGCGGCGAATCCACCGCCATCACATCAAAGCCCTGAGCACCCAGCACCGGGGTCAGCATATTTCTGAAAAACGCACTATCATCCACCAGCAACAACCTGGGCTGTGAGCTGACAATGCCTTTTTCCTGACGGTGGAACCAGTTGTCAAATGCCTGAGGCAGATAATATCCGATATCGATTACTTCTGTCGCCACATCGCGAATAACGGCTGAACCAACCATCCCGGGTTTCATCGCCTCGACTTCAATATCGAGCCTTTCTTCGACAATATCGACAATCTCATCGACCACCAGACCCATGGCATGGTCATCATCGGTGAAAACCAGTATCGGCTGGCGGCCACTTTCCTTGGCCTTGGCACCCTCATCCACATACACCAGCGGCATCAGCCTGCCGCGATACTGCACCAGATCGCGATCATTACTGCTTTCAATTGTGTCGACCTCAATCTCTTCAAGCCGTGTTACCAAAGACAGTGGCACCGCCTTGGGCTCATCAGAGCCTGCTTTGAACAGCAGGATGGATATAATCTGGCTACCGGAAGTCGTAGCCGTTTCACTCTCGACGACTTCGGATTTATCCTGATGGAAGCTTTCGCCGCTGATTTTATTGGCGACCCCATTTGGATCAACAATCATAATCACACTGCCATCACCCAAAATGGTGTTGCCGGAGAAAAGATTGTTGTCGCGCAAGCGATATGACATCGGCTTGACCACAATTTCCTCCGTATCAAACACTCTGTCGACAACAATGCCGAAGGTCTTTTCACCAACCTTGGTGACAATAATAAATCCTTCTTCACCGGTTTCGGCCTCCGGCACATCCACTGAATCATCACCATCCACTGCTGGTTCCAGATCAGCAGCATCAACGATGCTGTCAACAGCAAAAGCGGGGGAACCGTCGTTATCAACGGATGCGCAACTCGGGATATCAAGAATTTTGGAGAGTTTCACCAGCGGCAAAAGCTTGTTTCGCAGTCGCAACAAAGGCGTGTCATTAATCAATTCAATCCGGTGATCTGAACCCGCCTGCGCCCGCACTAATTCAACAACATTGAGTTGAGGCACCGCAAATTTTTCACCGTTTGATTCAACAATCAACGCCGATACAATCGCCAGCGTCAAAGGGATTTTAATCGAAAACACCGAGCCTTCACCAGCTTTGGATTTAACATCCACCGAGCCGCCAATGAGTTCGATGTTGGTGCGCACCACATCCATGCCAACACCACGACCCGAAACACTTGTCACCAGGGCGGCGGTTGAAAATCCGGCTCGGAAAATAAACCGGTGAATTTGCTCTTCTGACAGAGCTTCAAGCTCAGCTTCTGTTGCCAGCCCGTTTTCAATAATTTTCTGGGTAATCTTTTCTGTGTTCAGACCACGACCGTCTTCGGCAATCCGAATGATAATATGTCCACCTTCGTGGAAGGCTTCCAGCGTAATTTTTCCCAATTCCGATTTGCCCGCATCAATACGTTCCTGCGTGGTTTCAAGACCGTGATCAGCCGAATTACGAACCATATGAGTGAGAGGATCTTTAATCAGTTCAAGCACCTGGCGATCAAGTTCGGTCTCGGCACCCTTCATCACCAGTTCAATTTTCTTGTCCAGTTCATTGCCAAGATCACGGACAATTCTGGGCAGCTTCTGCCACGCATTGCCAATCGGCTGCATCCGGGTTTTCATCACCCCTTCCTGCAATTCCGCCGTCACACTTGACAGGCGTTGCAGCGGAACCTGGAATTCACTGTCAGAGTGCCTGCGCACCATCTCGAGCAACTGGTTTCTGGTCAACACCAGTTCGCTCACCATGGTCATTAATGTTTCAAGCGTATCCACATTGACCCGGATAGACTGGTTTTGGACGGAAACTTCTTTCTTGTCCGCTCCTGATTTCGCGGCTTTTTTCTCTTCTTTTTTCGGTTTTTTTACAACCGCAACCGGTGTGGGTTCAGGTTCAGGTTCAGGTTCAGGCTCAGGCGCTTTTTCTTCCGGTTCACTCGATTTGAATGTATCGGGCACAGGTGGCGGCCCCATGTCATCGGGACCTTCTGCTTCCTGAAAAGCTCTTTCAAGGTCATCGAGAGTGACTTCGCCAGCTTTCAGTTCGCGTTGAACAATTTTTATCTGGTCCCCGGAATCTGCATCATCATCAACCGTCGGTGCTTCTGCAACATCTTCAAGCTCATCACTTGGCGCAGGACTTACGGCCTCAGCTCCCCCGGCAGTGCCATCTCCGATCCCCGCCAGGATGTCGAGTTGAGAAATCAGGTCTTCATCATTGCCATCTGGTTCTGTTTCGTTTGATTCGAGTTCAGCAAGAATTTCTTTTACCCGGTCAAGCGATCCCAGGATCACGGTCACAGCTTCCCCGGTAACAGGAACACCGTCGCGAAATTTACCCATAAGTGTTTCGGAAGCATGCGCAAGCGCTTCGAGTCGTGGCAGTCCCAAAAACCCGCATGTGCCTTTAATGGTGTGGACCAGCCGGAATATATTGTCGAGAATTTCGCTATTGTTTGGATCCTGTTCAAATTTGACCAGTTCCATGTCAACAACGTCGAGACTTTCGAAAGTTTCCGTCAAAAACTCATTTAGGAGGTCATCCATCGTATAAATCCCGTAGTGTAAAACAATATAGAAAAATTCTTGGGCCAAATTAAACCCTGCAACCCTCCAGAGTTTGTTCTGAAAGGGTTAAAATAAGTTGAACCTCTATTTTTATTTGTATTTTTGTAAATTCCCGTCCTGATTGAAAGTGTGGAATTTGCCGTCACGGAACTCAAGTTGGCGCAAGCGCACCGTGCAATGCCATCACTGCGGTGAATTCATTTTGGTGTTTTTGGTAGATCTAAAAAACCGGCTGTTTTGATTAGGCTAAATCACAATCCCGATCGTGGCATCGTTGCGGTAAAGACCGCTTCATCGTCAAAAATTTGTGTCGACAATTCCAGGCCGGTCAATCGCGCAATCAGGCCAGTATAGTAAACCTGTACATCGCGGGCATCTATGTCTTCCACATTTACTTCCGCCCGCATCAAAGCGCCGGCGTTTTCGGGGAACTTTGCCCCGGAACCCGAACAACGGACTTCATAATGAGGGTTTTCGCGGTTCTGTGTTGCTGTCACTTTAATCACACCACCGCGCGGAATGGTCGTTATGCCAATCAAAATCATGTTCATCAATAGCTTGACCTGATTTTTCGGTCGCGTTTGATGTGGGCAATTCCATTCCATCTGCACACGTGGTGTTGTCGAAAATTCAACTGAAATCTCACCTGCCTCCGACAGGTCAATTTCCATACCAGCACTTCCCGCAGCACCGAATGCAAGTCGTGAAAATTTCAGTTTGACGGACGCACTTATGGCGCTTTTCTTGACAAGGTCCATGGCAATTTCGCGCATTTCCTCGTCACAGTCTTCTTCCAGCATTTCCAGACCGTTGACAATAGCACCGACCGGGCCAATGACATCATGACACACCCGGCTGGCCAGAAGTGAGGCGAGATCAAGATCACTGAGATTGAATTTGGCATTCATAAGATTAAACCCGTGCTGAAAAAAACCGGTAATTTGTCTCACCAAATAATGAAAAATATCTTAGGATCTTACAATTATCTGATTGCATGTATGCATCCTTACAATTCCCTCTTGCTTTTCCAGTTAAAAATAAGTCTGGATGCCCGACCATTCAGATTTACAGAGTTTACCCCTATGCCCAATTCATCCAGCCTTTGCCACCAACTCATTACTGTTGCCCTTGAGGCCGGTCGCATTATCATGGATCATTATCATGCTGGCGTTGAAATAACACTGAAGGACGATAAATCACCGGTCACCCTGGCCGACACCGATGCGGAAGCTATTATACTTGCCGCACTTGATAAAATAGCCCCGGAAATTCCGGTAATCTCTGAAGAGGCAGCATCGCAAGGCGTGATACCCGACATCGGAAAGAAATTTTTTCTGGTTGATCCTCTGGATGGCACCAAGGAATTTATTCGCCACAATGATGAATTCACCGTCAATATCGGGTTGATTGAAAATAACGTCCCCACCATGGGTATCGTCTATGCGCCTGCTCTTGCGCGGATGTTTTTTGCCCCGACACCTGATCAGGCATTTGAACTGGAACTGGAATGCAATGGCCAGCCTCAATTGGACCGGGCCCATAAATTGCAGGTCCGAACACCTCCCCCCCAGGGGCTGACCGCAGCCGTAAGCCGCTCACACATTGATGCTGATACCGACAGGTTTCTCGAACAATTCAATATTGCTGAGCGCAGACCAGCTGGTTCATCTCTAAAGTTTTGCCTGATCGCGGCCGCACAAATAGATTTATATCCGCGCACCGGCCCGACAATGGAATGGGATACGGCCGCTGGACAAGCCGTTCTTCAGGGTGCGGGCGGCTCTGTCACTATAAATGATGGCAGCACACTGCTTTATGGCAAAGGCGATACCAGATACAAAAACCCACCATTCACCGCCTGGGGAGATGTTGCCAGACCCTAGTTTGGGCGGGCAATCTGACGCCTGAGGGCGGGCCAGTTCTCAATCGCCTTGCGGATAGAGTCCTGTTGTTTTTCCAGCCACTTCTTTTTGCCCTTGAGGGAAAAAAATAAATAAAGCCTGTTGTTTGCGATCACCCATATTCTGGGATTGCCGCGCGGCGCTTTTCCCTGCGACACCGCATATGCGCCATAGCCTGAAAATTGTGGCGCATAAACGCCGGCATATTTGCGAAACTCTTCAAAGTTTCCCTTATTGGAAAATCTCCAGGTGGTTTTTGCCATTTGCACTTCATAGGCATCTTTTCCCAACACCGGTCCGGCAGAAGACCAGTAGCTGACCACATCATAACCACCTATGGCAAATCCTGTTGTCGGATCCGCCCAGTATTTTTCTTGCCGTTTGAAATCTTGCGAAAAGCCTGAGGAATTTACCGTAATCACCCCCAAACTACACATGCCAACGAAAACCACTCGTCTCATCATCCTGGAATATGGTGTTTTAGAGGGAAAAAATCTTGTCATTATCTGGATTTCATCGGGCAAAGTAACGAAACATTAAGGCTGCCTGCCGATTGTTAACTGATTTGGTAAATATTCAGGAAATGGCAATTGGCTACGCCAAATTCAAAAAAAGATATTTGCCTGCCATTAAATCGGCACAAAACTGTCTATTGCTATGGGATGTAAGAATTGATTGATTTGATCGAATTTTCGCCTCACCCAGGTCTGTCTGCCCGCAAAAATACTGCGGCAACGGGGGGGTGGCTGCGAAAAATCGTCATTTGGAAAGTCAATACCTGCCTTCTTTGGTATTATGGAATTCAAACTATTGAGGACCTTCTCATGCGGCTAAAACTCTTAAAGAAAATCTCATTGTACGCAACATTCTTTCTGGCTCTGATTATAACGGCCTCAAACCCGACAGCTGGCTGGGCAAACAGCCCAAACCACGGCGGCACCAGCGCCGATAGTTTTTCGCAGGAAGAACTGATCACTGCCGGACACAGGTTTTTCGGCCAGGCCAGCGGTGGCATTGCTTTGGCAATAGAATCTGTTTTTTCCAAACTTGGTCGCCCCAACGCCTACATCATTGGCGAAGAAGGCAGCGGTGCCATTATTGCCGGACTGAGATATGGTGAAGGAACACTGCATATAAAAAATGGTGGCACCAGTAAAGTCTATTGGCAAGGCCCCTCAATCGGATTTGACCTTGGCGGCAATGCCTCGCGCACCATGGCGCTGGTGTACAATCTCAATCAGAAAAATCTTCTTTACCGTTCTTACGCAGGTGTCGAGGGCAGCGCCTATCTCGTCGGCGGCTTTAGCGTTAATTTTCAGGAGCGCGACAAAATAGTTATTGCTCCAATCAGAGCTGGTGTTGGCGTCAGACTTGGCCTTAATTTCGGCTACCTCAAATACACCCACAAACCAACCTGGAATCCATTTTGATGGTCTTTGCGAACAAGCAAAAAATCCGGGCTGGTGAAAATATTGTGATGGAGCTAGACTTGACCATCCGTGATGAGAACAAGTGCGTATTTGAAGTTGAGAGATAAGCTCCGATGACAATAATTATATTATCTGGAGTTTTGGGATTCTTGCTGGCGAGCCTGATTGCTCTGTTTCTGGCACCGCCCTTGTGGCGAAAAGCTGTTAAAGT
>CAZJUF010000014.1:0-17363 GCA_964549055.1 uncultured Hyphomicrobiales bacterium
AACTGGTTGCCTGGACAGACCAACTGTTCAAAAAACACGGTCTGGAAGAAAGCAAGGCTGAACGCAGGTTGCGCCATGCCGCCTGTCTCGTTGCCGACATAGGCTGGCGGGCACATTCAGATTACCGTGGCGAACAAAGCCTCAATATTATTGCCAATGCCGCGTTTTCGAATATCGACCACGCCGGACGCGCCTTCATTGCCTTGAGTGTGTTTCATCGCCATGGCGGTAATACGAAAATTCAATTAAGCCTGAGACTGAAAGAACTGTTGGATGAACGAGCCTTGCAGCGGGTATTCATCACCAGCGCGGCCTTGCGTGTGGCCTATTCACTATCCGGCGCCATGCCAGGAATCCTGCCAAAAATTACCCTGAGGCTCAAAGACGGTATCCTCCTCATGAAGGTGCCGAAAATGTTCCAGCCGTTAGTTGGCCACACCGTCGAACGTCGACTGGCAAGCCTGGCGAAGTTGCTTGATTGCACACCGGAAACAGGGACAAAGAAATAAAATACGTGGGAGCAGCATCGGTTTGTATAAGATCACCCGCACCCTCCCGGCCTTGAGCCGGGATCTGTTAACGCTCAGCCGGAATGCCGGCAGGTCCCGGCTCAAGGCCGGGACGGTGCGGAGAATAGTTGCCTGACTCTGGCCCCCCGGCAGTGCTACTTTGTTTTGTCGTCAAATTTGCGCAGCTTGATTTTTGTGCGGTGTCCGGCCTCGGGTTTTGTGCCGTCTGGTTTCACTCCCTGGTGGTAGGTCTTTTGCCATTTTTCGGTCGCAGCATTCGATCCCGGTTGTTTTAACTCGGTGTTGAAACTGGCCCGTGATTGCGCCCATTCGCGATAATTGGCCCCAAGATCCTTGTTATCGTCGAGCGAGCGGAATTCCGGCTCACAGGTTTCGACCATTGCGGGATCAATCGGCATAAGAAAGCAGAATGGTTCATCCTTTTCAAAGTGGATGCGTTGGCCGGGCCGCGTGAATTTCCAGTTCATTGTGAATGAGTAGGGGCTCCAGGCCGTCTCAACCAGACCTGTCAACGGCTGGATCGCGTCCTTGAAGCGGTTTGGCGAGCCACCGACCCACATCATCATTCCCGCAGGTGTTTCGAACAGGCCGGTCACATGAAAGGTCAAGACGCCAGAGCCGAAATGGCTGATTGCAGAAATATTGCCATGGTCACTATCGAGGCGAATTGATTCCGGTCTGTCACCGCCATCCCAAATAGCAGAAAATGCCACCGGGTTGAGAATTTCCCAACCACAAGCGTTAGCGATCGACAACGGCAGGCAGCGATAGGCGTGACGCTCATCTGTTGCGTCCATCCACTCGCGCTCCATCGGCGCGGGTCTGATCTTTGGCGGTTCGCCAGAAACCGGATAACAAACAAGCTTCAACTTCTCGCACTCCCTGGTGATATCCCCATGACATCATTGAGTGGGTATTTCTCAAATAGGATCATTTGAAGACGAGATTGTGGCATAGCACGCCCTGTTTTCCAAGGCTGCCCGCGTATGGCACCTGAATACTCTCAAGATTTGTGCGGAAACAATTTTGCCTTGCCGTTGGCAATGCCGATCATCATTTTGCCGTGCTTGAGTTTGAGAGCGTTGTCGCCGAAAAGCTCGCGCCGCCAGCCTTTCAGGGCTTTGACGTCGGCCTTGTCATCAGCGGCAATGTGTTCAAGGTCACTGACCGTGGCAATCAGCTTTTGTGCGACATCATGTTCCTCGCAACAGATTTTAAGCGCTACTTTGAGCAGCTCGACCGTGGGGCCAAGACCATTGGGCAAAGCGTTCTTGCTGCGTATTTCCGGCAACGTATCTAATTTCCGCTCCAGCCCTGAGGCTACCGCCTCAATCAGTGATTTGGCATAGGGTCCGCGATCAAACCCGCGTGGCACGCCTCTGAGCCGGGCAATGTCGCTGGTCGATCTGGTCGGGTGGGTGGAAATTTCATAAAGGCCATCGTCTTTGAGAATTCTGTTGCGCGGCACATTGTGCTTTTGTGCCAGCGTTTCGCGCCAGTGTGCGAGCGCAATCAGAACTGAATGTGCGCGCTTGTTATTGCCTCTGAATTTCAGCCGCTTCCAGGCGTCGCCAGGCTCAAGTTCATAAGTTTCTGGCGAAGTCAGAATTTTCATTTCTTCATCCAGCCAGTGCGTTCTATCGCTTTCTTCAAGCGATTGTTTAAGAGAATGATAGATAATTCTCAAATGCGTAACATCGCCAATTGCGTAAACCAGCTGTTTTTCGGAAAGCGGCCGGCGGCTCCAGTCCGTAAAGCGCGATGACTTGTCGAGCTGCTGGCTGACGATTTCTCTGACAAGGGTTTCATACCCGGCACTCTCGCCATAGCCGCACACCATGGCGGCAATCTGGGTATCGAACAGCGGGTGGGGGATCTTGCCCGATTGATTGTAGATGATTTCAACATCCTGGCGCGCGGCGTGAAAGACCTTGACCACCGCCTCGTTGGTCATCAGGTCATAAAAGCGGCCAAGGTCAATTTTTTCCGCCAGAGGATCAATAATATATTCGTGAGTTTCCGAGGCAATCTGGATAAGGCAGAGTTTAGACCAGTAGGTCGATTCCCGCATAAACTCGGTATCAACTGTTACGAAAGGAGCGGTTTCAAGTGAGGTGATAGCCTTATCGAGGCTTTGCGAATCTGAGATATATTCCATGGACTAGCCTATAACCTATATAAAGCTACTTGTCCCCCAAAGCGTGTCACACAAAAGTGGCTACTGGTTTTGCGACTAAAGACACGCGCAAACAAAAAGTTAGATGCTTGACAAATCGGACCTGTCATGCGCTTCTCCCGGCGCGGAAAACTGGTAAGAAAGAAGATAAAATGCACGAATATCGTACCCACACCTGTGGCGAGTTGCGCAAAGAAGATGTTGGCAAGCAGACACGCCTGTCGGGCTGGGTCCATCGCGTCCGCGATCACGGCGGCTTATTGTTTATTGATCTTCGCGATCACTATGGTCTGACCCAGTGTGTGATCGAACCTGAAGGCGCTGATTTCGGTAAAATGGAAGATGTGCGCGCTGAATGGGTGATCCGGGTCGATGGCACGGTTGACGCGCGTGACGGTGATACTGTCAACACCACCCTGCCAACGGGAGCGGTGGAAGTGCGGATATCAGCGGTGGAAATTCTGTCGCAGTCTGAAGATCTGCCATTGCCGGTATTCGGCGATCAGGAATACCCCGAAGATACACGGCTGAAATACCGTTTCCTCGATTTGCGCCGTGACCGCATTCACAAGAATATAGTCAAACGTGCCGAGATTATTTCGTCAATCCGGCGGCGCATGACCGACGGTGGTTTCTTCGAATTTCAAACCCCAATTCTTACAGCTTCAAGCCCCGAAGGTGCACGCGACTTTCTGGTGCCCTCGCGCGTTCATCCCGGCAAGTTTTACGCGCTGCCCCAGGCACCGCAGCAATTCAAGCAGCTGATTATGATGGCGGGCTTTGATCGTTATTTCCAGATCGCCCCGTGCTTTCGCGATGAAGATGCCCGCGCTGACCGCAGCCCGGGTGAATTCTACCAGCTTGATATCGAGATGAGTTTTGTCGAGCAGGAAGATGTTTTTGCCGCTGTCGAGCCGGTATTGCGTGGGCTTTTTGAAGAATTTGGCGACGGCAAGCCGGTAACACAGAAATTCCCGCTCATTCCTTATCGCGAGGCCATGCGCAAATATGGTACCGACAAGCCGGACTTGCGCAATCCGATTGAAATGTCGAACGTGACCGAAACCTTCAAAGGCTCGGGCTTTCGGATTTTCGCTGGAATGATTGACAAAGATCCCAATGTTGAAGTCTGGGCCATTCCCGCCAAAACCGGCGGCAGCCGTGCTTTTTGTGATCGCATGAACTCCTGGGCACAAGGCGAAGGCCAACCGGGTCTTGGCTATATCTTTTTTAGAGACGGTGAAGGCGCCGGTCCTCTGGCCAAAAACATCGGACCGGAAAGAACACTTGCCCTTAGAGATGATCTGGGGCTGGAAGATGGCGACGCAGTTTTCTTCGTTTGCGGCCTGCCCAAGAATTTCGCCAGTTTTGCAGGGCAAGCACGCCAGCGCGCCGGGACAGAGCTGAAGCTGCTCAAAGAAGACACCTTTGAGTTCTGCTGGATCGTCGATTTCCCCATGTTTGAATATGATGAGGTCGAAAAACGCATCGATTTCTCCCACAATCCGTTTTCCATGCCGCAAGGCGGGCTTGAGGCTCTTAACAGCAAAAAGGCTGAGGATGTTCTGGGATATCAATATGACATCGTCTGTAACGGCATTGAGCTGTCCTCAGGGGCCATTCGAAACCATAAACCTGAAATCATGTTCAAGGCATTTGAGATTGCCGGTTACGGACCCGAAGTGGTTGAGGAAAAATTTGGCGGTATGTTACGCGCCCTCCAGTATGGCGCACCACCCCATGGTGGCATAGCACCGGGAATTGATCGTATCGTCATGATGTTGTGCGGCGAAGAAAACCTGCGCGAGGTAACGCTGTTTCCCATGAACCAGCAGGCACAGGATTTGTTGATGGGCGCACCTTCTGAAGTCAGCCTGAGCCAGTTGCGCGAGCTTCACATTCGCCTCAATTTGCCGAAGACGGAATAGCGCCTTCATCCGCCCATAAAAAAACCACCACAGAATGTGTTTAAACAAACTGCGGTGGCTTTCGATGCCTGATAATTTTTGCTTTTATTTTGTCAGACTCAATTTCATCAACTCGTTGGCAATTTCCTGAAATGTGGTTTGTAAGGTCGCATTATTAGGCGAGTTGTAATACATGTTCGGGGTTGTTGCACAATTCCTGAACAGGTTTTGACTGTTTGCGTTGTTCAGCTGAAACGTGATGGTGAAAATCTTTACGGCTTTGGTGTCGTCATAAACCGCATTGGCAGCGTCTGGATCATCACCAACCAGACCTTTGGCTTTCTCGCACAGAGTTCTCACTTTATCATCAAGCACGGAAACGGATTGATTACCGTTTACATTGCCCAGATGGCCGCTGGTGGCATATCCGTAAGCTGTGTAATAAGTCTCATTGTGACGCGGGCCGCTGCCGGCACTTCCGGTTTCCTGTACACCATCCGTCAGTAGAATAATGAACTTCTTGGTTTCCTGATCAAAGGGCCGCGAAGTATAAGGTTCTTCAGGTGTCAGCATACGCCAGCCCCAGGCCAGTCCGGTAGCGATGTTGGTATAACCATCGGCTGTCATACCATCAATGGCAGTATCCAGGTCCGCCTTGGTTGTGGTCAGAGGCAGGATGGGCTGCACCGGGCAGTTGTTTTCCGGTCCCCGGCCACTGCTTAAGCTGACCGACCTTGTGTATTTGCTTGTATCACGTTGTCTTTCCGGGCCATTGCGCAGCGTTGGCTTAAGATATTTATCGTTGATATAGCGGTTTCTGTAGCTGCTGCCGTTATTGGATCTGAAATTACCATTATTATAGAACCTGCCATCAGGCTCATCGGGAGCCAGGTAGATCGGGAAAAGTGTCTCGGGAAAGGCGCTGCTTGCCGTAGTGTCCCTGAGATCATTACCCGAAGGGCGTGCTCTAATACAACCGTTCCAGGGAATGTTCATGTCATTGTAAAGGTCCAGAACATTCGTATTGCCAGCAAAATCTTCGCCAGAAACGCTGGAAAGACCGTTGAAATCAATGCCGGACCAGCTAAGAAGGTCAGAACTCAGACGCACTGTGGTGGTAAAGGGCACCAGGGAGATGAAGAGCTTGCTGGTGTCAGGCGAGCTGTCATGTAAAATTTGCACCAGATCTTTTGCAGCGGTTTTTAGCGCATTAAGCTTGCCGCTCCACCGCATTGAGCCGGTGTTGTCGAGCACAAGAACAATTTCAGCATAACTGCGACCGGGCGTGGCCTCAGCGGTAGCTTGAATGGGCACACTGTTTACATTCCAGATGCCGGCAAACTTTGTCTCGACATTTGAAGTCGCTGTCACCGTAATCGTCTTTGTCGCTTCATCGCGGTTAAAGGAAAGCGTGTCGATTTCATTTTCCGGGAAATTTGCATAAAGCGTCTTTTTTACTTTGTCTTCGAAAACCGCTTGGGTTGCCTCACTGAAAATTCCACCGGCCAAAACCGCGGTATCGACAGCTGAGGCGAGATCCTTTTGTTTCAGGAACGCACGCGAATAATCAACCGCTGAGCCCATGGCTATAACAATAGGAACCAGAACAATGCCAAATATTATGCCAACATTGGCCCGTTTGTCGCGCTTAAACCGCGAAAGGATATTTTTTGCCGGATTAAATGGTTCTTTACTCATACTCGAAATCCCATTTGCAAAATCATCTAAATCAGTTGAGAAACAAGCCAAAAACGATAGTACCGCAGAAGATAGCCAATTGGCCGGTAGCGGATTGTCTTTGGTGTAACCTTGACGAGTTTTTACACAGGAGGTCTTACTATACCGTAAAAAATATACATAAAAGTGTGTATAAACCAAAAAACAAAAGAATAGAAGCGGCAGGGAGGGTTAAAAATAGGTATTAAATAGTATTAACTAAAACGTATGCGTGTATAGTTAACAATATGCTTAAGGGTTAGCTTCGGGTACATTGGGGAAGCTTGTGAACAGTTAACCAAAAAACTCAAAGGTTTCTAAATTAATTTTTGCGATGATTTCTGACACCTCCTGAAACGGATGGCCTGATTGACGTGACAATTTAATGTTGGTTGAGAGCGATGCTGTTGAGAATCAAAAAAAGAAAAACCGTAAAAACCCCCGCCTTAAAGCGGTTTTTTCGCAATGAAGACGGGGTGGTTGCGATTGAGTTCGCCGCTGTTGCCTTTCCCTTTTTCCTGTTGATTGTCGGCACGCTGGAAACGGCAATTGTCTTTATGGCCGGTATGGCGCTCGATCACGGCATGCAGCGCACGGCACGCTTTGTTCAGACCGGGCAGGCGGCGATTGCGAATATGAGCCAGTCTGATTTCAAAACCATGGTCTGCGACAATGCTGTAATGTTGCCGAATTGCCAGGCGACGGTAAAAGTCGATGTGCGCAATTTTGGTGATTTCACCGCCGCGACATTTCCACCCATGACAAAGCCCAACGGCGATCCATTGGCTGATGTGGATTATCAGTATAATATCGGTGCATCGGAAGAAACGGTTGTTGTTCGGGTGTCATATGTATGGCCCATTTTATCCTCGGTTATCAATTCAGGTTTGGGAAACATGAACAACGGCGATCGGCTGTTAATCTCATCGTGGGCATTTAAAAATGAGCCATAATGTTCAAATTACCCGTTATGGGAACATGATCACATGAAAATACCGCAAAATCTTTTGCGCTTGTTGAAGCGCTTTAAATCCTCGAGAAACGGCACGTCTGCCGTTGAATTTGCGTTGATTTTTCCGGTTCTCCTTATTGTCTATTTCGGCCTTGTTGAAATAAGCAGCGCTCTTGAGGCCAAAAGGAAAGTTGAAAACACCGCAAACCTGACCGGCATGCTGGTGGCACAGGCAACAACGGTAAACGATGCCTACATAAATAATGTTTTTGAAGCCTCTCAAATGGCGTTTGAACCCCTTAACCCAACACCGTTGCGGGTGGTTGTTACTTCGGTTGTGCGCATATTTGAAAACGGCAACTGGGTCAACAAAGTCGACTGGAGTGAAAGTTACGGCTCGGGAGCCTCTGCTCGCGCTGTTGATTCTGTATTAGATCCACCGGAAAACATTCTTGGTGACAATCGTGGCATTATCGTAACCGAAGTGGAATACACATATTCAAGAATTCTATCCACCAATACATTCAGCGACTATTTCCCCAACACGATTACTTTTTCAAAAACCTATTGGGCCCATCCACGCTATGTAGTGAGTATACCGTTTGAATAACCCCTGACCTGAAAGGATCGGGTCAGGGTGCTTTTTTGCGATGCAGGATGTTGGTTTAAATAATCAGGTCTATCTGTTCCTGACATTGCCGTGGAAGTTGGAGCTTTCTTCCCAGAAATCGAGAAGTTTGAGGCGGTAGTCTTCAGAACAATTGCCGTCACAACGGTCCCAGAAACCGCCGGGCAATCTCATTTGCCAATAGCGAACTGAGCCTTCCTGAACCAACCGCACTTTTACCACCGCATTACCATTACCAAAATCGCTGCGGGAATAGGTTGTGCCATAATCCAGAATGGTTTTACTTCCTGCAGAAGCCGCATTGGGCAGGAAAAAAACAGCACTCGACAATATCAATAGAGCGCCAGCTTTAAATTTACTGATTTTCATGATTATAACCTCGCAAAAGTAGAGTGACAGAAATTGCACGCGAAACCAGCAACAAAGAATGGTCTGCATTTTTCGATCCAGGCGGATCAAACATCTTCAGCTAATATGGGAATATTTGAAAAATTTCCAAGAGAATTTCTAAATTTCGGCATAACAAGTGCGTTACGCCATCGCGAGCCAACCGGTCTGACCCATCTTGCCGATCAAGGTCATGGACCTTAAAACAGCAAAATCGGCCAGACCAGATTAGCCCCCTCCCTGGCCATTCGGGATGATATTTTTCAATACATCCCTAAAGGGGTCAACGTTGCGATATTTGCAGTCATTGTCATGAAAAAGGTGGGGCAGGGCGGGAGAGTGACCAGGGGACGGGAAACTTCTTAAAACGCACAATCGCATGGCAAACAACTTCTGGACCAGGGGCCCGGGTTCAATTCGCCGCATCAATTAATTCCACTTCAGGAAAATCTGTATTACAAACGCAAGTTTGCCTCCCGGCGCAATGTAATACAACGCGCCTATATGTATAGGATTACAGCGGAAAATGCAGTAACTTTTTTGTTAGCGAATTTTTTTGCATCTGTGTGCTGGATCATACAATTCTTTTATTCAGACAAGAGCCGCTTTACCATGTCGGCTTTCCTTCAAACCAGATATGCCATCACACCAGTTAACATTAAAATTCGAATTAATAAATTAACCCCTTTTTAACCATTAGAATTTGGTGCAAAGTCGTTCCGCGGTGGAATTTTTGTATTGAATAGTGAGTTAAAAAGGCGAAAAATAATGAGTTTTCCATCGCGCATAATAGCGACCACCTATCTGACGGTAGTACTTGTCGTGATTGATCCGCTGGGCGCATCAGCATTGAGTATTTTTTAACGCTCCCCACGTTGTGTTAGCCAAATCCTAAGAACTCGCGGGTATAATCCTCCCTATATATCTGGAATGGATAAATCTCGAGGGGGTAATATGCAGGATATAAGAGTGTCGCAGACGCTTGCCCAGGTGGCACAACGTCAATCAATCAAAGCAAAAGATGTTTTGGCCCTGCGGCGTGATGTGTTTCGGGATGGCATCGTTTCGCGTCTTGAGGCTCAAGCCTTGTTTGACCTCAACAATGCCTGTTCGGTTCAGGATTCGTCCTGGGTAGACTTCTTCATCGAAGCGCTCACTGATTATTATGTTCATCAGGCAGATCCTGCTGGCTATATCTCTGAAGAAAATGCAACCCACCTGATCACCTGCATCAATCGCGATGGCCGGGTAAAGAGCCAGAGTGAACTTGAATTGCTGATCCATGTGCTTGAAAAAGCAAGTTCCAGCCCTGCAAGTCTCGTATCTTTTACCCTCGATCAGGTAAAACGCGAAGTTTTGGCGGGACGAGGCTTAACCAGGCAGGGCGATGAATTGACCCCTGGCGTGATCGGCGAAGCTGAGGTCGATCTGCTGCGGCGCATCCTTTATGCCTTTGGCGGCGATAGTCATATGGCGGTTTCGCGGGCAGAAGCGGAAATATTATTTGAAATAAATGACCAGACCGATGAACTTGAAAACCACATTTCCTGGTCCGACCTGTTTGTAAAAGCCATTGCCAATTTTATGATGGCAGCTTCCGGCTATCAACCGCCACCGCGCCAGGTTGCATTGAAGCGTGAAGCGTGGCTCGAGCAACGTGATGGCATTTCCGGTTTTATGAGTAAAATGGTATCAGGCGGATTGCAGGGTATTTTTAATGTTTACAGCCACAGCGGTGAGCCAGGCGTTGCAGAACAGCGTGTAAAAGCCATGCAGGAGGAGATTGTAAAATCCGAACGCGTCACGCAAACCGAAACCGCCTGGCTGGTGAACCGGATTGGCCGCGACGGAAATACCAATGAAAATGAGCGCGCCCTGATCGAATTCGTCAAAGAGAATTCATCCTCAATTCACCCCTCGTTCAAGGCTTTAAGCGAAAATGCCGCCTGAACCTGTTCCAAAAGAGCATTGACAATTCCACCTGCACGTCACACACATCTTACCTGAATAGTTGCCGGATTACAGATGCGTGGAGCCTGTTTGATGTTCTCAAAAATTCTCATTGCCAATCGTGGCGAAATAGCCTGCCGGGTTATTAAAACCGCCCGTAAAATGGGAATTGCCACCGTTGCAGTATATTCCGATGCCGATGCGCGCGCCCTGCACGTGCAAATGGCAGATGAAGCCGTCAACATCGGTGCCCCACAAGCGGCACAATCATACCTCGTATCAGCCAAAATAATTGATGCCTGCAAGGCAACAGGCGCTGAGGCGGTTCATCCCGGCTATGGGTTTTTGTCTGAAAATGCTGCCTTCGCCAAAGAGCTTGAGGATGCCGGAATAGCCTTTATCGGCCCCAACGTGCGCGCCATTGAAGTTATGGGCGACAAAATTGCCTCCAAGAAATTTGCCGAAAAAGCACACGTTAATACCGTTCCCGGTGATTTGACCGTCATAGCAGATGCTGCCCACGCCCTCGAAGTGTCGGAAAAAATCGGATTTCCCGTCATGATCAAAGCGTCAGCCGGTGGCGGCGGCAAGGGCATGCGCGTTGCCCATGGTGCGGGCGAGGTTGCCGAAGGTTTTGCAGCTGCGGTTTCGGAAGCCAAAGCCAGTTTTGGTGATGATCGAATTTTTATCGAGAAATTCATCGAACAACCCCGCCATATTGAAATTCAGGTTTTGGCCGACAGCCACGGCAACACAATTTACCTGGGTGAGCGTGAATGTTCGATCCAGCGCCGCAATCAAAAAGTTATCGAAGAAGCGCCAAGCCCGTTTTTGGATGAGAAAACCCGCCGCGCTATGGGCGAACAATCCGTTGCTCTGGCCAAAGCGGTGGACTATCGCAGTGCTGGCACAGTGGAATTTATCGTTGATAAGGATCGCAATTTTTATTTCCTTGAGATGAATACCCGCCTGCAGGTCGAACATCCCGTGACCGAATTGATCACCGGCATTGATCTGGTCGAGCAGATGATCAAAGTTGCCGCTGGCGAAAAACTCGACCTCAAACAATCAGACGTGAAACTCAACGGCTGGGCCATTGAATCACGCATTTATGCCGAAGACCCCTATCGCGAGTTTTTGCCTTCCACCGGCAGATTGATACGCTATCAACCACCTGAAGAAACAACCAAAGACGGCATTACCGTTCGCAATGATACCGGGGTTTATGAAGGTGGCGAAATATCGGTCTATTACGACCCGATGATTGCCAAACTCTGCACCCATGCCCCCAACCGCGAACAAGCCATTGCCGCTATGGGGGAAGCGTTAAACCGCTTCATTATAGATGGCATCGAGCACAATATTCCGTTTTTGGCCTCTTTAATGCGTCACCCGCGCTGGATAAAGGGGGATATCTCAACCGGATTTATTGCCGAAGAATATCCCGATGGTTTTGGCCGCAATGAACTGCCTGATGATATCATCCGTATACTTAATGTGGCGGCAGCCTCCATTGACCAAACGCTGAACATGCGCAAACGCAAAATCAGCGGGCAGATGTCTGGTGAACAAGTGACCTTTTCATCAAAGCGCGTTGTCATCATTGAAGATAAAGAACAGCCCATAGGCATAGAATATGATGGCGACCGGTTAATGCGCGTGATCTTCGAAACCGCCGGTGAGCACCAGGAAATGGGCGTCAATTCCAGTTGGACGCCGGGACAGGCCTTGTGGCAGGCACAGATAAATGGATCCCCTGTGGTGGTTCAGGTAAGACCCATCGTCAATGGCCACCGGTTGACCTACCAGGGGGCGGAAGTCGAGGCATACGTCTATACACGGCGTGAAGCTGAGCTCGCCGCCCTGATGCCCGTCAAAGTCGCGCCCGATACATCAAAATTGCTGTTATGCCCAATGCCGGGCCAGGTGGTTTCTATTGATGTGAAGGAAGGCGATTCTGTTAAAGCCGGTGACAAATTATGTATTGTCGAAGCCATGAAAATGGAAAATATTCTGCGTGCCGAGCGCGATTGCATTGTCGAAAACATTAAATGTGCTGCCGGTGACACGCTTGGTGTTGATGAAATTATGATGACATTTGAATAGACCATGCCGCTTTATTTTGCCTATGGCTCCAATATGTCGGCGGTGCAGATGCGCGCGCGTTGCCCCGGTGCGACAGTAATTGGCCCACACGTATTAGCCAACTGGCGCTTTATCATCACCACACGACGTACAGCTTCCATCGTCGCTGAAAAAAATGCCAACGTACACGGTGTATTGTGGCGCTGTACACCGGAGCATCAATACACGCTGGATTGTTTTGAAGGCGTGCGCGTCGGCAATTACCGCCGCCGCATAGTCAGTGTCATCGATGACGAAGGTGTGCGGCGCAATTCAATCGTCTATGTCGGTGCCAACCGCAACCGGGGCATTGGCCGCGCTGATTACCTGCTAACGGCAGTTTTGCCCGGCGCGCGTTTTCATGAGTTGCCAAATGATTATGTCGAGGAGCTGCAAAGCTGGCTGCCGCGACGAATCATAGAACCTCACAGCGCTCGCTATATAGGGCGAAAAAAATAGCTTATACAAGTGTGGGTGAGGTTTGATTCATCTCACGTCATACCGGCGAAAGCCGGTATCCAGCGCCACAAGTTTATACCGTGCTACCTGGATACCGGCTTTCGCCGGTATGACGGTGTCTGCTATTGTTCATACGCCAACGCCTTTGTTGTTATTTGCTATAATGCAGGGGCAGGGCGGTGGAGAATTTTATTTCTTCCATGGCAAAGCTTGAGCTTACGTCCTGAAGCCCGTCAATTTTGATGATGCGTTTGTATACGGCATCATACGCTGCAATATCGGGTACAATGATTTTGATGAGATAATCAACAGTACCGCTCATACGGTAAAATTCGGCCACTTCGTCAATGCTTTCAATGTGCCGGGAAAACCCCTCCAGCCATTCGCCGGAGTGATTGCCGGTTTTGATCATGACAAAAACCGTAATCGCAAGGTTGAGTTCCTTGCGGTTTAAAATGGCCACCCGGCGGGCAATTACCCCTTGTTTTTCCAGCCGTTGAATGCGCCGCCAGCACGGGGTGGAACTGATGCCAACATGTTCGGCAATTTCTGCAATTGGCAGTGTAGAATCAGTTTGCAGATGGTGCAGGATTTTCCTGTCGATGGTATCCATGGCATATGATACTCAATAATATAAAAATAATAGAATAAAATACTATTATAGCCTCCATGGATAGTCAATTTAGCAATTGTGTTCCCGGATTATGCATTACAATTTCTTCAATTCAAATCGAGGCACACATCCAGACGGAGACACCATGCACAGATTATTCACACAGCACCCGGAAACTGTCGGGGAGACATATTTCCAGCACATGTATTCAGCGTCATCATTTGGGTTAAAAATGCTTGGCGGCGCTTTTTGCTGTTTCGTCCATGCGATTTTGCCTTTCATGTTTGAAAAAAAAGGCGGCGAGATGATCACAGACCTGCATGACCGCATGATAACCAACCGTCATCGCTCACCGGCACCTGAAGCTGCTGAAGCTAAAACGACTTGAGCGCCTGAGCCAGATCATCTTTCAGATCTTCAACGTCTTCAAGACCGATGGACAGACGCAGCACACCCGGTGTGATTCCCAATTCCTGTCGCGACTCCTCGCCGATGCGCTGGTGGGTTGTGGTCGTCGGGTGGGTGATGATCGATTTGGCGTCACCAAGGTTGTTGCTGATCTTGAATAACTTGACGGCATTACACACAGCAAAGGCTTCAGCCTTGCCACCATCAAGTTCTATGGCCACCATGGTTGAACCGGCAGACATCTGCTTTTGCGCCAGCTCATATTGTGGATGGTCAGGACGATAAGGGTAGATAGAGCGTTTGACTTGCGGGCGGGTTGCGAGAAAATCAGCGATCGATTTGGCATTTTCACAATGCTGGCGCACGCGGATGACCAAAGTCTCGAGACCCTTCAGCAATACCCAGGCATTAAACGGGCTCAAAGACAGGCCGGTCTGGCGCAGAAAATCATGCACATATTCGTCAATGAACCGCTGATCACTGAGGATTATACCGCCAAGCACCCGGCCTTGCCCGTCAATATGTTTGGTGGCGGAATAAACCACCACATCGGCACCCAGCTCCAGCGGCTTTTGCAAAACCGGCGTGGCAAAAACATTATCAACCACCAGCCGCGCCCCGCACTCATGGGCAATTTCCGCTACCGCAGAAATGTCCACCAGCTCCAGCGTCGGATTGGTGGGGCTTTCCAGAAAGAAAACTTTTGTGTTGGGTTGGCGTGCAGCCTTCCAGGCCTCAAGGTCGCGGCCATCCACCAGCGTACATTCAACACCGAGGTCAGGCAGCAGCTTGTTGACCACATACAGGCACGCGCCAAAAAGCGCCTTGGCGGCAACAATATGATCGCCGGATTTAACCTGGCACAGGATTGCGGCAGTTACCGCCGCCATGCCGGACGCGGTCGAGCGCGCATCCTCAGCCCCTTCCAGCAAACACATGCGGGTTTCAAACATGCGCACGGTCGGGTTGGAATAACGCGAATAAATAAAGCCTTCTTCGTCGCCGGTAAAACGCGCTTCGGCCTGTTCGGCGCTGTCATAAGAAAAGCCCGAGGTTAAATACAATGCTTCGGAGGTTTCGCCAAATTCAGAGCGCAACGTGCCGCCATGCACCAGTTCGGTTTGCAGGCGGCGTCGGGGGGTAGGGGTGTCATTTGCCATGTAAAAAATCGCCAGAAAAGGCGCCTCAAATAAAAAAACCGGTCTCGCACATAGCTTACAAGACCGGGATAGCGCCCACGGTCTTTTAGCAATTTATTTAACGTGGCTGCAAGCCGACCGGCCCAAATCACCACGAATTTCTTCTTAGCTGATAGTAAAGGAGGCGTCAAGTATGCGGTGTTTACCAGCGACACTCAAAGATTATCAAAAATCTCTTCTTCCAGACTACCGTTGGAAAAACACTCGATACGGGTTTTAGCCAGACCGGCGAAAATCCTGTACGCGGTAAATGTGACATCGACGGTGACGCGGGTTTGCTTTTCCTCCGGCGATTGCAGTGAAATCTTCACCGTTAAAACTCCCTGGCCGATACTGGAAGTATCGCTGGTGCCGCAATCAGCGTAGATGCTCGCCCGCCGCAAATTTCGCACCGCCACGATGATACCGTTTTCCTTGTCGCTGGTTTCAACCGGAATGCTGCCGGTTTCGAAAAACACCTCAAGGTTTTTCCAGACATCATCGCGCGATTTGTCAAACACGCGACTGTTTTCAAATTCCAGCGATACCGGAGCAGTGCTGCATCCGGTCAGCAAGGCAATAATAGCAAGGACAAAAATGTATTTCATTTTCTGTTGGTTTTCCCTGATAATTAGCGACGGGTAGTAATTTCGCCCGTTTGATTGAAGAGGATTTTTCTTTCTTCATCCGTTGGGGGTGCCGAGCGGCGAAATTCCTTGCCCACATCAACGCCGCGCTGAACCGCCGGGCGCAGTTTTACCCGGTTGCGCCATTGGGCGACATTGGGAAACTCATCTAACGCCTGCCCCAGCGGTTTGGCAATCAAAATCCACGGCCAGCATATCATGTCAACGATGGAATAATCCTTGAGAATATATTCCTGCCCCTCTAGCTGGCGCTCCAGCACACCAAGGCAGCGATTATATTCATTGGCATACCGGCTTTTGCTGTAGGCCTCATCGCCTGGTGCATAATTGACAAAATGGCTGAGGTTGCCAGCCCCGGGCCCCTGATTGCCCACCTGCCAGAACAGCCACTCAAGACAGGTCTTTTGCCCCATAGGAGCGGGGTCAATAAAGCGGCCGCACTTGTTGGCGAGGTAAAACAATATCGCCCCGCTTTCAAACACACTCACCGGTTGACCGGCAACATCATGATCAACAATCGCCGGCATACGGTTATTCGGGCTTATTTTAAGAAACTCCGGCTTAAACTGATCCCCCTTGCCGATGTTGACGGGAATTAGATTATAGTCCAGCCCGCATTCCTCCAGCATAATCGAAACCTTCCAGCCATTGGGCGTCGGCCAATAGTAAAAATCAATCATGTCTGTGGCTCTCCCGGAGGTACGGCGATAATGCCATCGGCGATAAACTGCTCAAGTTCAACATCACCAAACCCGATCTTTTTCAACTCTTCCACCGAATGCTGCCCCAGCCGCGGTGCGCCATAGCGTTGGCTTGGCGGCGTGGCTGAAAAAAGGGCAGCACCGCGCGCCTGTCTCAAGCGCCCTGCTGCTGGATGTTCATTTTCCATGAGCACCTCGTTGGCGATAATTTGCGGGTGATCGATGACCTCGCTACGGTGCAGGACCGGCGCACACGGGACATCTTCGGCTTCCAGAAGTGTCAGCCATTGATCCGCGGGTTTGGTCAATAAAACCTCCTGCGTCAGCCTCAGGCGTTCGTCTATGTTTTTGTGGCGCAAGCCGGAGGTTTTGAAGCGTTCATCATCGAGCCATTCGGGCTTATCGAGTGCGCGGGTTAACCCCAGCCATTCCTTGTTGGATTGAACGGCAACTGAAATAAACCCGTCTTTGGTTTCGTAAATCAGGTCGATGAAACTCTGGGCTTTTTCCTGGGCAATCTCCTGGCCGATAAAAGTTTGCCCCGACATGTCGGATGCCCACAAAAACGACACTACACTGTCCAGCATGGAAAGCTGAACATGCTGGCCCACGCCGGTACGCTCGCGTGACAATAAAGCCGCCGTTATCGCTTGTGCGGCGGTAAAGCCCGTGAGCTTGTCGGGTAAAATGGTGCGTACCAGTCGTGGCCGCACATCATCGCCGCCGCCCTGAATGGAGCTAAGGCCTGATAGTGCCTGCACCAGCGGATCATAGACGGGCTTGCTGGCGTAAGGTCCTTTATGGCCAAAGCCGGAGATCGATACATAAATGATATCAGGAACAATAGCTCTGATGGCCGCTTCACCAACGCCCATGCGATCAACAACACCGGGGCGGAAATTCTGCACAAAAACATCTGCATCTTTAACCAGCTCAAACAGAAGCTTTACGCAATCAGCATCTTGCAGGTTAATAGCCATTGATTAT
>CAZJUF010000015.1:0-16168 GCA_964549055.1 uncultured Hyphomicrobiales bacterium
TCACCTTGTTGAAAGCTTCTGGCGAGGCGGATCAAGTCTTGCTGCCCGGCGAAGTCCGCTGGCAGCATTATAAAGACAATCTTGCCGCCGGTATTTCAATTCCACCGGTGATGGTGGCAACGCTTGAGGGGCTGTCAAATACATATGGTGTTTGCCCGCCGTGGGAAATTTCCCTGCTGGCCACCGGTAGTTGAGGCCTGTTACGATTATGGCCAGCCTTTCCAACACGCATCATAAATCCAGCCTTCTCACTTTGTGGGAAAAGCTTGGTTCAATGTCGGGTACAGCGTTATTGTTGTTGGTGGTGAGGATTGGCAGTGCCGGGATAGGTATTGTCCTGCAATTGCTGATTGCCCGCACCCTTGGCGCTGACATACTTGGCAACTTTTTCCTGTCTCTTGGTCTTGCCGCTGTATTGTCCACCATACTTACTGCGGGTTACCCGTGGATTGTTGCGCCGGTGGTGGCGCGCTCTGAAGCCGAGGCACGCCCCGGATTGTTGCAGGCATTTCTTCGCTGTGCTTACAAACAACTGGCTATATTCAGTTGCCTGATTGCAATTCCGGCTGGCCTGGTTATCTGGTTTTACCCGGGGTTTGCCAATGAATTACGCTGGCCCTTGCTGTTTGCGGTTGCCACCGCGCCTGTCTATGCGGTGATGCGGTTAAATGGCGGTCTTGCCAATGCCCGCAAGCGTTTCATCATCGCCAATGCGCCTGAATTACTGGTGCGCCCGGTTTTTCTGGTATCCTTTGTTGGCGCTGCAGTTGTCCTGTCGGCCTCGCTGGATGCTGCAACTATTGTGGCAATCAATCTTGTTATCGCTGTGGTTTTGGCCATCTGGATGTCTGTTGTGATGTCGCGCCAAACGGGTGCTGATTTGTTGCAGGCAAAAACCCAGGAGCCGGTGGCGCGCGAGCAGTTGCAACAATGGCGCACTTTGGCTTTGCCAATGGTGCTGGCGACATTATTTGTAACCATGTTTGCCGATCTCAATATATTGATAGTGGGCTCGATAATGACGGCGAGTGAAACCGGGGTTTTCGGTGTCAGCATCAAGATCACTTTTTTGATGGCCTTTGCCATTCAGATTGTTCATCAGGTCATGTTGCGCGATGCCTCTGACGCTCATTTATTGAAAAACCACCAGGATTTACAGGCAACCGTGCGCAAGGCCAACCGCTTTGCCGTGGCCATAACATTGAGTGGCTTCGTATTTTTGGTATTGTTCGGCAATTATGTTCTTGGATTTTTTGGTGCAGGATTTGCTGAAGGCTATGCCGGTATGATTGGTCTGATGATTGCCCAGGTAATCCGGGCGGCTGCCGGTCCCGCTATTCAGATTTTGATGATATCGGGAAATCAGCGGGCCAGTATTCCTGTCTATATGGCCAGCATCGCGCTGCTTTTTGTCTGTAGTATAGTGTTTGTGCCGATTTTCGGGTTTATTGGTGCAGCTGCCGCTGTGGTTCTTACCACCTTGTTCTGGACGGTTTGGCTTAATCGCATTGTAAAGCAAAAAGTCGGTATTTCCGTCTCTGTTTTTGCCGGGCGGTAGTTTTCCGGGCATAAATTCGTTTCTCTTCGCAGTTGCAAAAACTTTTTCGATAATTTGATCCTAGTCAAATTTGGTTCCCCAAAACCGGGTTAGGAAACCGTATCACAAACCAAACAAGTGATCGGAGCTATCATGGGGCACTTAGACGGAGTTACTTCCGGCCAGCAAACACGTGCATTAACACTTAGTACTTTAGCCTTTACGGTTTGTTTTGCCGTCTGGACCATTTTTTCAATCATTGGCATTAAAATTAAAGCTGATCTTGGGCTTTCCGAGACGCAGTTTGGTATTTTGATTGCCACGCCGATTTTGACGGGTTCATTAAGCCGCGTCTTTCTTGGCATATGGACCGACCAGTTTGGCGGTAGAATAATTTACACAGCTCAAATGCTGACAACAGCCTTTGCAGCTTACCTGCTGACGTATGCAACGACTTACCCGATGTTTTTACTGGCGGGTCTGGGTGTTGGACTGGCCGGCGGCAGTTTTGCCGTTGGTATCGCCTATGTCTCCACCTGGTACGAAAAAGACCGGCAGGGAACAGCCCTGGGGATTTTCGGTGTTGGTAACGTCGGTGCTGCGATTACCAACTTTGGTGCGCCGATTTTACTGGTGGCGATGGGTGACGAATGGCAGGGCGTGGTTCGCGTCTATGGTGTTATCATGGCGATTACCGCTGTGTTGTTCTTTATTTTCGCCAAGAGCGATCCAGCACTTTTGGAACGCAAGACAAAAAACCTGCGCCGCCAAACCTTTGCCGAGCAAATGGAACCGCTGAAAAACCTGCAGGTATGGCGCTTTTCACTATATTATTTCTTTGTCTTTGGCGCGTTTGTCGCCCTCGCTTTGTGGTTGCCGCGCTACCTGATCGGAGTGTATGGGGTTGATATCCAAACCGCTGGTATGCTGGCAGCATTCTTTGCCGTACCGGCCAGTCTGTTCAGGGCTTATGGTGGCCATCTTTCTGATAAATACGGCGCGCGCGCTGTTATGTACTGGACGCTTGGCGTCTCGCTTGCTGTCACTTTCATGCTGTCTTATCCCAATACCGATTATGTCATTAACGGCATAAAAGGCCCGATCGAATTTTCAACCAGCATGGGCCTCGTTCCCTTTGTTGTGCTGATTTTCATTCTTGGTTTTTTCATGTCCCTGGGCAAGGCGGCCGTCTACAAGCACATTCCGGTTTACTATCCCGGCAATGTTGGCTCCGTTGGTGGCCTGGTGGGTATGATTGGTGGTTTAGGCGGCTTTATCCTACCGATTTCCTTTGGCGTCATGAATGACCTTACCGGGGTGTGGACCAGCAGTTTCATGCTGTTGTTCGGCATCGTCGGCATTGCTATCTTGTGGATGCATAATTCCATCCGCCGTATGGAGCGTGAAGCCCTGCCGGAAGGTATGCGGGAATTGCCGCAACTGCCGGAAATGGCGGAAATTCACGTACCTGCCGAACATGGCAAAGCCATGGGGCCAACCATCGAAGACTGGCGGCCTGATGATGACAAGTTCTGGGAGGAGACGGGCAGGAAAATCGCCCAGCGAAACCTGTGGATTTCCATACCGTGCTTGCTTTTGGCATTCTCTGTGTGGCTGGTGTGGAGTGTGGTTGTTGCCAAACTGCCGTCCATCGGTTTCAATTATACCTCTGACCAATTGTTCTGGCTGGCAGCTTTGCCGGGGCTATCGGGAGCAACGCTTAGAATATTCTATTCGTTCATGGTGCCGATTTTTGGTGGTCGTCTATGGACAACCCTGACAACAGCATCGTTGCTTATTCCAGCATTTGGCATCGGCTATGCGGTGCAGGATCCCGGCACGCCTTATGCCATGTTCCTGGTGCTGGCCCTTCTGTGCGGCCTGGGTGGTGGTAACTTTGCCTCCTCCATGGCCAATATTTCCTTCTTCTTCCCGAAGAAGGAAAAGGGTAACGCACTTGCATTCAATGCAGGCTTTGGCAATGCCGGTGTCAGTGTTATGCAGTTTACCGTACCGCTGGTTATCACCGCCGGAGTGTTTGGCGTGATCGGTGGCGAGCCGCAAACAACCAGTGACGGTACGCAATTATGGTTGCAGAACGCCGGGTTTATCTGGGTGCCGTTCTTAATCCTGACAACGATTGCAGCCTGGTTCGGCATGAATGATATTGCCGACGCCAAGGCTTCTTTCAAAGAGCAATCAGTTATCTTCTCGCGCAAGCACAACTGGATTATGTGTTGGCTCTATACGGGTACCTTTGGCTCTTTCATCGGATATTCCGCAGGCTTTCCGTTGCTGTCGAAACTGATGTTCCCGGATGCGAACTCGCTCAAGTATGTCTTTCTCGGTCCTCTGGTCGGTGCACTTTCGCGCGCAGCCACTGGCTGGATGTCTGATAAGTACGGCGGCGGTCGTGTGACCTTATGGACTTTCGTTGTGATGATTGGTGCGGTTGGGGGTGTGCTTTACTTCCTCGCCACCAAAGATCAGCCCGGAGCGTTCTGGGGTTTCTTCGCCATGTTCATGATCCTGTTCTTTGCAACAGGTGTGGGCAATGCATCGACCTTCCAGATGATCCCGGTAATTATGCGGCTGGAAGTTGGCCGTCTGATGTCGGGTCTGGGCCAGGCTGAGCAGGTGAAGCAGGCAGATAAAGAAGCTGCCGCCATCATCGGGTTCACCTCGGCGATCGCTGCTTATGGCGCCTTCTTCATACCGAAGTCATACGGCACATCGATTGCTGCAACCGGAAGTCCGGCTGCTGCCCTGATTGCCTTTATGATCTTCTATGCCTCTTGCGTTGTCATCACCTGGCACTACTATACAAAACGCGGTAGCCTTCTGCATGATGTGGAGCGCGGCAAAACTCAAGGAAACACACCATGAGCAATTTCATTGATCGCCTGACCTATTTTTCCAAGGTCGAAGACACATTCTCTGATGGCCACGGTATTACCACCTCGGAAAGCCGAAAATGGGAAAAAGCCTATCGCGGGCGTTGGGCGCATGATAAAATCGTGCGCTCCACCCACGGGGTTAACTGCACTGGTTCGTGCAGCTGGAAAATCTATGTCAAAAACGGACTGGTGACGTGGGAAACCCAACAGACGGATTATCCCCGCACCCGCCCGGACATGCCTAACCATGAGCCGCGCGGATGTGCACGCGGTGCGAGTTATTCGTGGTATCTCTACAGTGCTGCCCGGCTAAAATACCCGCTGGTGCGTTCGCGGCTGCTGAAACTCTGGCGCGAAGCCAAAAAGAAACACAGCGATCCTGTTGACGCCTGGGACAGTATTGTTTCAGACCCGGTGCGGGCCAATGACTACAAGAAGGTTCGCGGTCTGGGTGGCTTTGTGCGCGCAGACTGGGATGAGGTCAATGAAATCACCGTTGCGGCCAATATCTTTACCGCCAAAACATATGGGCCTGACCGGGTTTTAGGATTTTCGCCAATCCCGGCGATGTCGATGGTCTCCTATGCGGCAGGGTCGAGATACCTGTCGTTGATGGGGGGCGTATGTTTGAGTTTTTATGACTGGTATTGCGATCTGCCTCCGTCGTCTCCGCAAGTGTGGGGGGAACAGACCGATGTGCCGGAATCGGCCGACTGGTTTAATTCATCCTACATTATCGCGTGGGGTTCAAACGTGCCGCAAACGCGCACGCCTGATGCTCACTTTTTTACCGAAGTGCGCTATAAGGGCACCAAGACGGTTTCGGTGACACCGGATTATTCCGAAGTCGCCAAACTCACCGACTTGTGGCTTAACCCGCGCCAGGGAACCGACAGTGCCATGGCCATGGCTATGGGCCATGTGGTGTTCAAGGAATTTCACCTCACCGGCAAATCAGAATATTTCACCAACTACTGCCGTCAGTATTCAGACATGCCGATGTTGGTGATGCTGGAAAAAAAGGGTGATCATTTTGTACCAGACCGGACGTTGCGCAGTTGTGATTTGACCGGAGATATGAAGGTCAAGAACAATGCCGAATGGAAGTCGGTTATCTATGATGAAATCAGCAAGGAACTGCGTGCCCCCAATGGTACCATCGGTTCGCGCTGGGGCGAGAAAGGCAAATGGAACCTGGAAGAAAAAGACAGTGTTTCGGGTGCAGATATTTCCCCGCAATTGTCTTGTATAGATGATAGCGACGATGTGTTGGCGGTTGCCTTTCCTTATTTCGGCAACCAGCCGCATGAGACCGGATTGTTCACTCACACCGATCATGACAGCATTCAGGTGCGCAATGTACCGGTGCGCAAAATTCAGCTCAAGGGTAAAAAGACAGCGTATGTTGCCACCGTCTATGACCTGATGGCGGCGAACTATGCCATTGATCGCGGATTGGGCGGCGGCAATGTCGCAGCTGATTTTGATGATGATGTGCCTTATACACCCGCCTGGCAGGAAAAGATCACCGGAGTTGATCGTTCAAAAGTCATTCAGGTAGCACGTGAATTTGCCGATAATGCCGACAAGACCCATGGCCGTTCCATGGTCATCCTGGGTGCTGCCATCAATCACTGGTACCACATGGATATGACCTATCGCGGCATCATGAATCTATTGATCATGTGCGGCTGTATTGGCCAATCCGGTGGTGGCTGGGCGCATTATGTCGGTCAGGAAAAGCTGCGTCCGCAAACCGGCTGGTTACCGCTGGCGTTCGGGCTGGACTGGAACCGGCCACCGCGCCAGATGAACTCAACTTCGTTTTTCTACAATCACTCCAACCAGTGGCGGTATGAAAAACTCGGTGTCGATGAAGTGCTCTCACCGCTGGCGGACAAGAAAAAATGGGAAGATTATTCGCTTATTGATTGCAATGTACGTTCTGAACGTATGGGCTGGCTGCCATCAGCTCCACAGTTGCAGGAAAATCCCCTGAGACTTGCCGCCAAGGCCAAAAAGGCAAAAAAATCGACGTCAGAATATGTTGTCGATCAGCTCAAGTCTGGTGATCTCAACTTTTCTTGCGAGGATCCCGATCATCCAGATAATTTTCCACGTAATCTGTTTATCTGGCGTTCGAACCTGCTGGGCTCTTCAGGCAAGGGCCATGAGTATATGCTCAAGCATCTGCTCGGAGCGCAAAACGGTTTGATGAGCGAAGATGTTGAAGCCTCAGGCTTTGGTAAACCTTCGGAAGTCAAATGGCATGCTGCGGCACCCGAAGGTAAACTTGATCTGGTGGTGACGCTTGATTTTCGCATGTCGACCACCGCGGTTTATTCGGACATCGTTTTGCCGACGGCTACCTGGTATGAGAAAAACGATCTTAATACCTCCGACATGCATCCGTTCATTCATCCGCTGTCAAAAGCTGTGGATCCGGCGTGGGAAAGTCGCTCGGACTGGGATATTTTCACAGGTCTGGCGAAACGCTTTTCTGACCTTTGCGAAGGACATCTCGGTGTTGAAACCGATCTGGTCACTGTACCCATTTTGCATGATACGCCGGGCGAGCTTGCCCAGCCTTTGGGTGTCAAGGACTGGCGCAAGGGCGAGTGTGAACCGGTTCCCGGAAAGACCATGCCTAATCTGGTGGAAGTGGAACGCGATTATCCTGCGTTATACAAAAAGTTCACCTCCGTTGGGCCATTGCTGGCCAAGCTCGGTAATGGTGGCAAAGGTATCGGCTGGAATACAGAATCAGAAGTCGAGTTTCTCGGCAAACTGAACGGTGTTGTGCGTGAAGAAGGCGTATCCAAAGGCCAGCCGCGTATTGAAACCGATATTGATGCAACCGAAGTTGTGCTGTCTCTGGCCCCTGAAACCAGCGGTGAAGTTGCCGTCAAGGCGTGGGCTGCTTTGAGTGAGATGACGGGTCGTGATCACACCCATCTAGCCAAGCCCAAGGAAGACGAAAAAATCCGCTTCCGGGACATTCAGGCGCAACCGCGCAAAATCATCTCGTCACCCACATGGTCAGGGTTGGAAGATGAGCATGTGAGCTATAATGCCGGTTACACCAATGTGCACGAATTGATACCGTGGCGCACGTTGACCGGTCGCCAGCATTTTTATCAGGACCATGAATGGATGCGCGATTTTGGTGAGCAGCTGTGTGTTTACCGTCCACCAATCTCTACACGCACGATTACTGATGCGGTCAAGAGCAGAGGCGATGGATCAAAGCAGATTGCGCTCAACTGGATTACACCACATCAAAAGTGGGGTATTCATTCGACGTACTCTGACAACCTATTGATGCTGACGCTTAACCGCGGCGGACCAGTGGTGTGGATATCTGAAATTGATGCCAGAAAGATTGGTGTCGAGGATAATGACTGGATCGAACTCTACAATGTCAATGGTGCCATAGCGGCGCGCGCGGTTGTCTCGCAACGTGTGCCTGAAGGTATGAGCATGATGTATCACGCTCAGGAAAAAACCATGAATACACCCGGCAGTGCCGTTACCGGCAAACGCGGTGGTATCCATAATTCCGTCACCAAGGCTGTGGTCAAGCCAACCCATATGATTGGCGGCTATGCCCAACTGTCATGGGGTTTCAATTACTATGGCACGGTGGGTTCAAACCGCGATGAGTTTGTTCTCGTGCGCAAGATGAATTCTGTCGACTGGCTCGATAAGCCTTATGTCGAAGGTCAACCAATCAACGTGGAGGCTGCCGAATGACTATTCGCGCACAAATAGCAATGGTCCTTAATCTGGACAAATGCATCGGCTGTCATACCTGCTCGGTGACCTGCAAGAATGTATGGACATCGCGGAGCGGGGTTGAATACGCCTGGTTCAACAATGTGGAGACAAAACCCGGCGTCGGATATCCGCGCAACTGGGAAGATCAGGAAGAATGGAATGGCGGATGGGAATTGTCCAAATCGGGCAAGTTAAAACCAAAAGCCGGGGGCAAACTCAATATTCTGTCCAAGCTGTTCGCCAATCCTGATTTGCCGGAAATTGATGATTATTATGAACCGTTCACTTATGAATATGATCATCTGCAAAGTGCCAAGGAAAGCGAAACGGTGCCGACTGCGCGCATGCGTTCGGTCCTGACCGGCGAAAAGATGGAAAAACCCCAGTGGGCACCCAACTGGGAAGAAATTCTTGGCGGCGAGTTTAAAAAGCGCTCTAAAGATTACAATTTTGAAGATGTTGAAAAAGCCATCTACGGTGAATTTGAAAACACCTTCATGATGTATCTGCCGCGCCTGTGTGAGCATTGTCTCAATCCCTCATGCGTTGCGTCGTGTCCCTCAGGCGCCATATACAAGCGCGAGGAAGATGGTGTTGTGCTGATTGATCAGGACAAATGCCGTGGCTGGCGCATGTGTGTTTCGGGCTGTCCTTACAAGAAAATCTATTTCAACTGGCAGTCGGGCAAATCTGAAAAATGCACCTTGTGTTATCCCCGTCTTGAAGCCGGCGAGCCAACGGTGTGTTCGGAAACCTGTGTCGGGCGTATTCGCTATCTTGGTGTTCTGCTCTATGATTCAGAGCAGATCAAACAGGCGGCTTCGCAAGAAGATGAAAAGGATCTCTATCAGGCCCAGTGTGATCTGTTCCTCGATCCCAATGATCCCGAAGTGATTGCGCGCGCAAAAAAAGATGGTGTGCCGGACAGCTGGATTGAGGGGGCGCAAAATTCGCCGATCTACAAAATGGCGATTGAGTGGAAGATTGCTTTTCCCCTGCATCCTGAATACCGCACCTTGCCGATGGTGTGGTACGTGCCACCACTGTCGCCAATACAATCAGCGGTGGAATCTGGTCTGCTGGGTGAACCGGGTGTTTTGCCTGATGTCAAGGATTTGCGCATTCCGGTTAAATATCTCGCCAATCTTCTCACCGCCGGTGATGAGGCTCCTGTGGTTTCAGCGCTGGAACGGATGATGGGCATGCGTGCCTTCATGCGGGCAAGAACGGTTGAGGGTTACGATGATCCTGAAATTCTTAAATCCATCAACATGACGGAAGAAGAATTGACCGACATGTACAAGTTGCTGGCGATTGCCAATTATGAAGATCGCTTCGTTATCCCTACCAATCACCGTGAATATTCGGGTGAAACACCATTTGATCAGGACATTGCTTTTGCCACGCGCTCTGAATGCGGTTTCAGCTTTGGCAATGGCTGTCATGGTGGTGAGCCTGAAAGCACTAATCTTTTTGGTACGCCAACCCACAAAAATACCATGAGCGGAAAGCCGAGGGATAGCCATGAGAAGTTTTAGAGTATTATCGCGACTGTTGACCTACCCGCAAGCTGAGCTTTTTGATCATATGGATGAGATGAAAGCGGTTTTGGCCGAAGAAGGCTTGTTAAGCCCGCGCAAACTAAAAGGTCTGTTTGCGTTCATGGATGAATTGCAGGCAACAGATTTGATGGATGCACAGGAAGCCTATGTGGATCTGTTTGATCGCGGCCGCGCCCATTGCCTGCATTTGTTTGAACATGTGCATGGCGAATCACGGTTTCGCGGCAAGGCTATGATTGATCTGTCTGAGCGTTATCGTGAAAAAGGTCTGAAGGTTGATGCAAAAGAATTGCCGGACTATCTGCCGTTGTTTCTGGAGTTTATTTCCATTTGCGAAGTAAATGAAGCTCAGGAGTTTTTGTCTCAGGCCGCCCCGGTCATTGCCACCATTGGCGAGAAACTGAAACGCCGCAATAGTGAGTATCACAATGTCATGGCGGTTATTGTCGCTTTGTCGGGTGTGAAAATGGACAAGGCGGCTATTCAAAAAGCAGCGGATGCGGCTTTGCCGGACATTAAAACTCTGGAAGAACTTGACCAGGACTGGATCGAGCCAGAAGCGTTTAACGGCGCACCTGATTGTGGAACCTGCGGTACGGATGCATTGCCCGGCGCACAAAATCCTGGAGGCATGTGATGAACACTTATATCAATACTCTTTTGTTTGGAATTTATCCCTATATCGCCATTGTAACCATGATCCTTGGTTCCATTCTGCGTTATGATCAAAATCCCTATTCATGGAAAGCCGATTCAAGCCAGCTTTTAAGCCGCAAGGGTTTGAGATGGGGAAGCAACCTGTTTCATGTCGGTATCCTGCTGCTGTTCTTCGGCCATCTCGTTGGATTGCTGACGCCGCATTGGGCCTATGATCCCTTTATCAGTGCCGGTAACAAGCAGTTGGTGGCAATGGTGGCGGGTGGTATTTTTGGTAGCATAAGTCTGGTTGGCATGATCATTTTGATCTGGCGCCGGGTTGGCAATCAGCGTATTCGGGCAACCACAAAGCCGATGGATATGGCGATATTGCTGATCTTGTTTGTGCAGATGATCCTGGGGCTGGCGACCATTCCGTTTTCGGCCCAGCATCTTGATGGCTCGTCAATGATAGCGCTGGCCTCATGGGCACAGTCTATTGTGACGTTCCAGCCCGGAGCTGCGCAATTCATTGCCGGTGAAGCCATTATTTTCAAGCTGCATATTTTTCTCGGCTTAACAATATTCCTGCTGTTCCCGTTTACCCGGCTGGTTCATATGTTCAGCGTGCCGCTGAAATATGTTCTGCGGTCGGGCTATCAGGTGGTGCGCAAAAGAGGATAATAAAAACGGCTATTTCTGTGGCAGGGTGACGGTTACGCGCAAGCCGCCCTGTGCACGGTTGGACAGAGTTACTTCGCCACCATGGGCGCGGATGATTGAGCGCACGACGGCAAGGCCAAGGCCGGTGCCGCCGGTGTCGCGGCTACGCGAGGTTTCCAGCCGGAAAAACGGCTCAAACACGCGCTCAAGTTCGGGCTCGGGAATACCCGGTCCGTCATCATCCACCGTGATGAGGACGTCTTTGGATGATGTGTCGACTTTGACCCGCGCGCGCTGGCCGTATTTAACCGCATTATCAACAAGATTGGTGAGGGCACGGCGCAGGGCCAGGGGCCGCCCGTCAAAAGCAACTTTCTGACTGCCGGTGTATGTCACATCGCCGCCGACGTCGGAAGCATCATCACAGACACTTTGCACCAGATTTGCGAGATCGAGTGTCTTGCGCGGCTCATTGGCATTGTCGTCGCGGGCAAAAGCTAATGTGGCCGCAATCATTTCTTCCATCTGCTCAAGGTCGCTGAGCATTTTGCCGCGCTGTTCGTTATCTTCAACAAATTCAGCGCGCAACCTCAGGCGCGTGATCGGCGTGCGCAAATCGTGTGAAATGGCTGCCAGCATCTGGGTTCTGTCGTTAATCAGGCTGCGCAATCGCCGTTGCATTTCGTTAAAGGCCTTTGCTGCCTGATGCACTTCGCGCGGGCCTTCTTCGGGCAAATCGGGTGCATTTACATCGCGGCCCAGTCTTTCAGCTGCCCAGGCAAACAGGGCCAGAGGGGCCGTCGATCTTCGCACCGCCCACACCGACAACAGGGTGACGACGATGGCCATAACGAAAAACGCGAGGAAAAACCGTGATTGCCAGATTGGTGTAAGCCGTGGTGAAAGCATGGTGAAATTGAGCCAGTTGCCATCGTCAAGGCGATAGGAAACTTGCAGAATGTCGCCATTGCGCCACGCCTTCATCCGCTCGCGCATCTGTGGCGACATGGCCATGGTCATGTTTTTCATGGAGCGGCCCTGCATCATCATCTCCATCATTCCCGGCATGGTATTTTCCGGGTCTGAGCATTGTGCTGTTGTCGCAGAAAGTATCTGGCGCGATGGTGCGGAATTTTTATCGATGGTAATCCGTACACGCTCGGACGCAGGATTACCCAGCAAGCCCCGGATGGCTGTGCTTAACGGGAGCGCACGCCAGCTGAGGTTTTTAGTTGCAACGCTTGGATTGGAGGCCAGTGCTAGCGAAAGCCCGGGACCTGATTGTGCGCACACTGCCTGTTCGCGGCTGCCGGAGGGCAGGCTCTCCATTGCTTGAACCACCGCTGCAATGCGTTCCGCTGACGCGATTTCGGTGATATTGGCAAGGGCGTCGTCGCGTTCGCCGGCGTAGATCAGCAGTCCTATCAGGTTGGAAGCAACGAGGCCTGCCAGTAATACCAGAATGGTGCGACCGGCAAGAGTGGATGGCACAAGTGTCATGATTTCTTCTCTACCGCCGGCGTAAACATGTAACCACCGCTGCGAACGGTCTTGATGAATTTGGGCTTGGTGGGATCAGTTTCAATTTTGCGCCGCAACCGGCTCACCTGCACATCAATGGCGCGGTCAAAGGGTTGCGCCTGGCGTCCGCGGGCAAGATCCAGAAGCTGGTCGCGGGTGAGCACGCGCTGGGGATGGGTGACGAAAGCGGCAAGCAGTTCATATTCGCCCGCACTTAACGATACCAGAACATCTTGCGGCGAGGTCAGTTCGCGATTGTTGAGGTTGAATTTCCAACCGTCGAAAATATGCAATTCGGGTCCATGAGTATCTTGAGATCTATCTGCCGGTGTATCTTCGGCCCGGCGCAATACCGCCTTGATGCGGGCAAGGAGTTCGCGCGGGTTGAACGGTTTGGCGACATAATCGTCAGCGCCCATTTCAAGGCCGACGATACGATCGGTTTCCTCGCCCATGGCGGTCAGCATGATGATGGGGATTTTTGAGGTTGCCCGCAAGGTGCGGCACAAGGTCAGCCCGTCGTCCCCCGGCAACATGAGATCAAGGATGATCAGGTCAATAGACCAGTCTTCAAGTGCGCGGTACATTTCGCGACCATCGGCAGCGCTACGCACGCGCAGACCGTGTTGTGAAAGGTATCGCGCCACCAGGTCGCGAATGTCGCGATCATCATCAACAATTAGAATATGCGGTTGCTCTGCCATGGCGCAACTATACAGGTGGTGAGGCCTTTGGTGACAGAATAATGGTTACACAGTGTAACTCAGGTGTTGATTGAAACACTCCGTTACAAATCTCCTGGTTTTTGACATCAACGCGTAACAGAAGCACCCCAGATTGGAATTGTCAGGGCCGCCGATGTTGAGTGGTCCTCCCACACACACCAGGAGAACTTAAAATGCGCACATCCCTGAAAATACTCACTATTGCAACAGCTTTGGTTGTCGGTATCGCGGCAGCGCCTGCCATTTATGCCCAAAGCACCGGTACAATGCCAACCCCTATGGCGGGTAAGAATAAAATGCCAATGAACCAGATGAACAAGGGCAATATGCCAAAGGGTCAGATGGGCGAAGGCAATATGCCAATGGGTCAGATGGGCGAAGGCAACATGCCGATGGGCCAGATGGGCGAAGGCAATATGCCGATGGGCCAGATGGGCAACGGTAACATGCCGATGGGCCAGGGCAAAATGATGGGCATGATGAAGCAAATGAGACAGATGATGAAAATGCATACTGAAATGCTGAAAGACCATGTTGCCGAAAGTTCGAAAAAAGCGGAGTAAAGCAGATCAATGAGATCAGCGGTCCGATTTGAAACGGGCCGCTGATTTCAAACTGAAGCAATTGTTGATGGAGATTTGTTATGGGCTATGAATTGATGGATGGCAGCGGATTTGCTGGCGGGGGTGGATTGTTTTTTGGTGGTTTCATGATGTTGTTCTGGGCCGCTGTGATTGTCACGCTGGTCGTTTTGACAGTCAAATGGATCAGATCATGAGCACATGATGCTGGCCTGATTGCTATTTCAGGCCGCTCACCAAATTGCGAAAATGACTGACAGGGTTTTGGGTGCCAATCAGCGAAAACAGCGAGCTGTCAATTCCGGTTAATTTCTTTGCCCACAGCCACAATACCACCGAGCCGAAGAAATTTGCCACAGCGTATGATGCTGCAATGCCGTGAATTCCCCACAGTGGATAAAGCGCGAATGAAGTTGCAAGAGAAAAGCCAAGGCTGGCCAGCATAACAATAACCGAGGGCCTTTGATGGCCGGTCATCGACAGGATTGCCGGGGCTGGACCAAATATGGCCCTGACAAGGATGGTTGACGATACAATGGGCAGGAGCAACCAGCCCTGCTCAAACTCCTGGCCGAAAAGCCCCATCAAAAGCGGGCTGAACAGGGTGAAAAAAATCATCACACCGCTGGCATAGATGAAGGCCAGCAGATTGGCCAATTGAAGCTGCGAATTTAGTTCCGCTGGTTTTTCCTGTACATTGAGGGCAATAATCCGCGGCAAAAAAAGCGCATATAAGGACCGCATGCCAAAGCCGGCCAAAACCCGGAAGCGAAAGGCGATGTGTAAAATCGCTACCTGGGCGGGGGCGGCGAGAAAGCTGGTCAAAATAATGTGCAGCTCAATAAACAGATCCCAGACTAAAGATGTAATTATCCACGGGTAGGATGCCGCTCGCCAGCGCTTGGACTCTTTTTCTTCAATAACATCTTCGGCGATTAAACCGGTTTTGCGGATAAACACATATGACAACAGGCAGGCGACAGCAGCACTGATGGCAAAGAGTGCCAGCAGTCTGGAGGCATCGAGGCTCAGACCCGCCACAATGGCTAAAACGATGAGTAGCAAAAACACCATTGGTTTTAACAAGGTATCAGACAGCAGCCCGGCCACCTGTTTTTCAAGACCAACCAGAACCGCACCGTTAAAAACCGTAACCGCCAATAAGAAGGCGGTGATTATTGACAGAATGCCTCCCAGCACCGGCGTTGAAATCGGTGATGCAGGCATGGCGAAAAATAATGTGGCCAGAATAACGCTTAAAGCCAGTCCGAAAAAAGCATGCTTCCAGCCTGCCTGTATAAAGCCTTTCAGATGGCCCTGGCGCGGATTGGTGGTGTATTCAACTGTGAAAATTGTTGCCACCGCTGGAAAGCCGGCGGACAGGAACACCGACAGAACACTTATTATGGCCAGAATGGACGATAATTCGCCAAGCGTATCCGCGCCCATTTCACGGGCAATCAACAAGCTGGCAGCGAGAGTTGCCGCTGCTCCCGCCAGCCGTCCGCCAGTAAGCAGGGAAAACCGGGTCAGTAATTTGCGCAAAGAGGGTGAAGTCATTTCATTAAGCGGACTTTCAGCGCATGGATTTTTGGCAACAGGGAGGATTTAAGTTCTTTTGCCTGAAAGATTGCCCGGCCAAATAGTTTGGCGCGTAGGTTGCCGGCGTAATGGTAGGCAGGTGGGGTCTGGCAGATTGAGCCGGTTTTGCCGACGAAGCCTTTTTTGAATTGGTGCAAGCCGCGATCGCCATCATTGCCGCCAAGATCATATAGGTGATTGTACGGCAGGGTGCACAGGTGCGAAGCTATCCACCAGTGCATGGCGTAGCCAGCCTTCAGGGATACCGCCTGATTATCGCTTGCCCCGTAAAGATAGGTCGCCCGCTCACCGCTGAGGTCGAAAACGCCACCGGCAATGACCTTGTCGTTGTGGGAAACAAGTACAATCGAGGGCCTCAAAGCTTTATTGCCATTTTGCATCAACGCCTTCAGCGTATGAATTGCGGACGTGTCCATGAACTGTTTGCGGTCCAGCATTTTTGCATAGAGATCAATGAAATCATCAAAGGCTTTGTCACGGGTTGAAAATTCGATTTCAAAATCGTGCTTTTCGGCTTTTTTCAGATTGTAGCGCCATTTCTGGTCGAGGCTTTTGCGCAAGTTTTCAATGCTTTGATTGGTGTTGATGAGATAGCGCTCGGGTGCAGGCAAAGTGGCACCGGCTTTAAACCTGAGCGCTTTGAGATGGTCGCAGATGTCTTTTGAAT
>CAZJUF010000016.1:0-16068 GCA_964549055.1 uncultured Hyphomicrobiales bacterium
TGTCAATAACACCGGGCAAGACATGCAATCCGGTCACATCAATCAATTCATCGCCTTGTGAGGCATCAAAAAAACCGATATCCGCTATCTTGCCATCGCGTACCGCAATATCACGTTGTCCGATACCATCTTGATTGACAACGCTTCCCCCTTTAAGAATGAGATCGAACATGGATGACATATATGGGTGTGTTCCCGGATGATGTTTGCCTAAGTTAAGAACTCAATTTTAGACTGGCAGAGTTTAATCGCAATGACTATCCTCAATTTTTGCACCCTTAATTCCCGCAGCGTTATTGAAGTCACCGGCCAAGATGCGCCGGACTTTCTTCAAGGCCTGATTACCAACAATATTTCTGACGTTAATCCGGGCAAAGCTACCTATGCAGCTTTATTGACACCACAGGGCAAAATCCTGTTTGATTTTTTTGTCAGCCAGCCTCAGCCCGGCACTTACTGGCTTGAATGCAGCTGTCAACAATGCGCTGATCTGGCCAAACGACTGACATTTTACAAGTTACGCGCCGATGTCACCATCGCAACATTAAGCGACGATCACAAAGTGATGTGTATCTGGGGTGACAATGCCGCAAATCTTCTTGATAACAATCTGGCCGGTGTCGTTTTAGGCGGCTATGGCTACGTTGACCCCAGAACCACCAAAGCTGGACTTCGCGTCATTACAAACGCAGGCGTTACACCCGATATTGGTGCGGAAGTTGATGCAGATGCCTATACCGCCCACCGGGTGCATCTGGGCCTTGCCGACAGTGACGACGACATCGGCTCCTCCCAGCGCTTTGTGCATGAGTGCAATCTCGATATGACCAACGGTGTCGATTTTTCCAAGGGATGTTATGTCGGCCAGGAAGTGGTCTCGCGCATGCATCATAAACAGGCCGCGCGCAAACGCATTTTACCGGTCTCTTCCAGCCTGCCCCTTGCAACCGGTGCGGCAATCACGGCAAATGATAAACCCATCGGCGAAGTTTTAACCACCACCGGCACCGATGCGCTGGCGGCGCTTCGCCTTGACAAGGCCGATGCAGCGATTGAGGCGGGAGACGCGATAACCGTCGGCGGCACAGCCATAACGCTGGTTAAACCAGATTGGGCAGGTTTTACATTCCCGGGAGAACCCAAAAATGAATAATGCCACCACCCGCTGCACCTGGCCCGGCGAAGACGAATTTTACGTAGCTTACCATGACGAAGAATGGGGAGTGCCGATCTATGAAGATCAGCCTTTGTTTGAAAAACTGATACTGGATGGTTTTCAGGCCGGGCTTTCGTGGATTACAATTCTGCGCAAGCGCGACCGCTTCATCGAAGTGTTCGAAGGTTTCGATCCGGAAAAAATTGTCAGGTTTACACCGGAAAAAATCGAAACCCTGATGCAGGACACCGGCATCGTCCGCAATCGCCTGAAGATTGAAGGCACGGTTAAAAACGCTCGCGGTTACCTGGCCATTCAGGAGGACATGGGATTTTCCAACTACCTGTGGGATTTTCTCGACGGTGAACCGCTGCAAAACAATTTTGCAACTTTTTCTGACGTTCCGGCGCAAACAGAATTAAGCCAACGGATTTCAAAAGACCTGAAGTCGCGCGGCTTCACTTTCGTCGGCCCGACAATTGTCTATGCTTTCATGCAGGCGGTTGGCATGATCAACGATCACACAACCGATTGCTTCAGACACAAGGAATGCGTGGCGCTGGCCAGAAAACCCAAATCATGATCGCAAAGAAGTCCGAACCGCCGCGCGCGTGGCAACGCATGTTGAGTGGCAGGCGTCTTGATCTGCTCGATCCTTCTCCGCTCGACATCGAGATAGACGATATTGCTCACGGGCTTGCCCGGGTCGCGCGCTGGAACGGCCAGACTTTGGGCGATCACGCTTTTTCTGTCGCCCAGCATTCCTTGCTGGTGGAGGATATCTGCCTTCATTTCAAACCGAAATTCGAGCGTAAATGGCGACTTGCCGCCCTGCTGCATGATGCCGCCGAATATGTGGTCGGCGACATGATCAGCCCGTTCAAGGCCGCATTAGGTCTTGATTACAACAGTTTCGAAGATGACCTCATGGTCGCCATCCACCGGCGCTTTGGCCTGCCGCCAACCCTGCCCGTGCCCATCAAAAAACTCATCAAGCGTGCTGACAAGGCGTCTGCCTTCCTTGAAGCCACCCAACTGGCCGGTTTTAGTATCGACGAAGCCTCACGCTTTTTCACCCGCCCCACCGGGCTTTCCGGCAACGCTGAAACCTATCAGCTTACTCCGCTGGCAGCGCATAAAGCCCAGGCAGAGTTTCTGGCACGGTTTAATCAATTGAAATAACTGGAAAGCACCAGCATATGATTTTTGTCTGTTCACTAACCGCAGTTGACGCAACAATTACCCAACACCAACCCAGCCACCTCATTTCCCTGCTGGGTCACGAAACAATGATTGAAACACCTGATGCGATAACCGGCGACAATCATTTAAAACTTTCCATGAATGACATCTCAAGCCCGCAAGCGGGCTATGTGACCCCCGGTGAGGCTCATGTTGAAAGACTGATCAACTTTGTGCAGGACTGGCAGCAAACCTCACCGATGTTGATCCACTGCTGGGCTGGCATCAGCCGCTCAACTGCTGCTGCCTACATAGCCTTGTGCCTCAACAATCCCGAAGCAGACGAAAACCTGCTTGCGCAATTATTACGCGACACTTCACCGTCAGCCACACCCAACAAGTTGATTGTCCATCACGCCGATAATATACTGGGGCGCAACGGGCGTATGGTAGACGCCATTGAAACCATCGGCCGCGGCGCTTCTGCCTGGCAGGGCGCTGTGTTTTCATTACCTCTCAAGGTTTGACTTTTGACTGATCCACATCCAGATAGCCGCATCGTCATCAGCCTCAATGCCGCTATCGTCACCGTTGATGTGGACGAGGCTGCAATCTTTGTCGTCAGACCAGTTGGCGCTACAGATCGCAGCTTGCCCTATGGACCCTTCGAGCCGGAAAACCATCTGACTTTAGAGCGCGGGCTGCGCGCCTGGGTGAGTGAGCAAACACAATTAAGCCTCGGCTATGTGGAACAATTATATACCTTCGGTGACCAGGGCCGTCACTCTTTGCCAGACCAACCCGGTGTTGCCCATGTGTCAGTTGGCTACCTTGCCTTAACGCGACGCCAGACCGGGAATAAGCAAACCCCACAAGGGCGCTGGTACAACTGGTATGATTTTTTCCCGTGGGAAGACTGGCGCCAGCATAAACCGGCGATTATCGACGATACTATTGTTCCGGCACTGGAAGCCTGGGCTGATAAGTCACCAAGCCCGAACCGGCAACATCGAGCGCACCAGCGCATTAATCTGTGCTTCGGTCTCGGTGGCCTTGCCTGGGATGAGGAAAAAACCCTGGAGCGTTATGAACTCCTCTACGAAGCAGGCCTTGTGGCCGAAGCCGCCCGCAAGGGCCGCCACCAGCACAATGCCCAACTGGCGCAGCACATGGGCCAGCAGATGAACCACGATCATCGCCGCATTCTGGCCACCGCCATGGGGCGCTTGCGCGGCAAACTTAAATACCGCCCGGTAATCTTCGAACTTATGCCGCCTGAATTCACCCTGTTTGAGTTGCAACGCAGCGTCGAAGCCATCTCCGGCCGCCATCTGCACAAGCAGAATTTCCGCCGACTGGTTGAAAAAGGCGGACTGGTCGAAGCCACCGGCACCGTGTCCACCACCACCGGCGGCAGACCGGCCTCGCTGTTTTCCTTCCGCCGCGAAGTCCTGCAGGAACGCCCGGCTCCGGGTCTAAGAGTTTCCGCCCGGCGTTAAAGCACTGTGTTTTCATCATGGCAGCTATGAATAATCTTTTTGATTTGGATCAATAAGTGCTGGTGATTACCCCGATATAAAAAACTTGTGGGGGTATTCTCCGCTGGTATTGCCAACGGCTTTGCAAGCGCAAAATCGAGAGGTGATTAATAACATGCATTTTTCTAAAACCAATAGACCGGGCTTTTCCGGTATCTCAAAACTTTGGACAGCAGGTGCCATAGCGGGTCTGGCCGGTGGTGTCGCCGAGGTTTCATGGATCGCCATCTATGCAAATCTTTCCGGCAGCGAGGCCTCCATGGTTGCGCGCGGCGTTACCCAGACGGTTTTCCCGCAGCTGGTGGCATCAAACGCAGCCGTGCCGCTGGGCATTGCCATACATATGGGGCTTGCGATCGCACTAGGCATTGCAATTTTCGCCTTCGTGCGCTCCTTCCTGCCGCCCACACTACCCGCAGCCTTTGAACCGATCGCCGTGGTTGGCTTGCTCGTTGGTGTCTGGGGATTAAATTTTTTCATCATTTTACCAGCGCTCAACCCGGCTTTCACAACTCTGGTGCCCTACACCACCAGCCTGATTTCCAAGGTACTGTTTGGTGCTGCCGCAGCGTTGGTATTCAAATTCCTCGGCGGTACTTCACCCGCTGCCGGAAAACTTAGAAAGGAGATAAAACATGTCTAAAGAAATGATTTTAATGCTCCACCCCACATTCGGTGTTCTCGCCATGATTTCGGCTGTCTGGGTGTTCGTTGAAGCTCTAAATGCGAGCGATGGAAACATTGCCCGTCTTCGCCGCGTCAGTGTGCTGGCAGCGGTTCTGCTCTGGCTTGCCTATATCGTTGGTGGCTACTGGTATGTCATCTATTATGGCGGCGACAAAGCTCTTATCAAAGCCGGCCCGTGGCCCTTTGCCCATGGCATTTTCATGGAAACCAAAGAACATCTTTTCCTGACATTGCTATTGCTGGGCACATTCCTGCCGATCGCTGCTTACGGTGATGTCGTCAGGAAAAAGGTTACGCGAAATCTGGTCCTGTGGACATCGGCACTGGTGGTGCTCATGGGTCTGGCAATGGAAGGTGCGGGTGCCTTGATCGGCATGGGTGTCAAAGTCGCTCTGCTCGCCAAACTGATATAAGGAGTATGGATAATGACTACACATCAAACTGATATGAGCGATATTGCCAGCGCAAAGGTAACCGGGTATGGCATTTCCTATGCCATCACCAGCATATTGAGCGCCCTTCTTGTTGTTCTCAAGGAAAGCAACGAGAGTGTACTCCAGCTAATGGTGTCTCTCACCGGCCATCACTGGGTCACACATGGGGTGCTTGATGTGCTCCTGTTCGTCGTGCTGGGTGCCGTGTTAAGCCGCCAGAAAATAACCGTGAGCGGCAACACTTTGATTACATCGGTGGTCGGCTCGACCATTGTGAGCGGATTGATTATCGCCGGATTTTTCATTATCTGAAGAAAATACCGGAACGTTTTAGTGACGCACCTGAAGCGTTCCGGCAATCAGATACTCACACCACAACCCCCGCTTTACCCAATGCATCTTGCTGCCTGGCCAATAAGCCGTCACATGAAAACCCTTCAAGCGCTTCATTGAACAGGCGATAGAAATTCAGCTCGGCGCGCAAATGCAGGAAAACACCGCCCAGGCCGATTGCGGCGCGGTCCATGAAGACGAACTCTCTTGGCAGCGTTACCGGGCCTTTTTTCTTTAGTGCCTGATGCACGCTAAATGCCTGCTTGCGGCCATATTCAGTCGGGTTGATGCCATCCGCAATTGCCCGCACCCGGTCTTCGAGCAGCGGCCCGTAGATGAAATTTGCCCAGATGTTGAGGATATCAATCAGTTCATTGTCCAGATTGCGAAAACCCCAGGTCTCGTAAGCATGGACAATCAGCTCGCGATCATCTGTGCGCAGCCCGTGGTAAAGGTCGACCACACCGCCGACAAAAGCTGCGGGGAAAACGCGGATGCAACCATAATCCAGAAGGTTGATGCCTTGCGGGTCACCGGCCTTGTTGGTGCGCACGGTATAATTTCCCAGATGCGGATCGCCATGAATAACACCAAAGCGGCAAAACGGCAGCCACCATGCCTTGAACATATTCTCAGCAATTGAATTGCGTGCTTCCAGAGAGCTGTCTTTGAAATCCAGCAAAGGCCTGCCCTCAAGCCAGCTCATCGTCAACAGGCGTTTGGTGGAAACTTCCGCGAAAGTTTCAGGCACAACTATTGCCGGTATGGTTTCAAGCATGTGGGCATAAAGCTGGATGTGTGCGGCCTCGCGCTCATAATCCAGTTCTTCGCGCAACCGTGCGCCAATTTCCTCGACAATCTGTGAGGTATCAATCACCGGGTCCATGCGCCGGTGAATGGCAAAGATCAATTTGAGCTGTTGCAAATCAGCCTCGACAGCGGATTGCATCTCGGGGTATTGCAGCTTGCAGGCAAGCTTTTTGCCGTCCAGTGACGTCGCGCGATGGACCTGACCAAGCGAGGCAGCGGCGGCAGCGTTGCGCTCAAAACCCCCAAATTTCGATTGCCAGTCAGCCCCCAGCTCGGCGGCCATGCGACGGCGCACAAACGGCCAGCCCATGGCCGGGGCATTGGCCTGAAGCTGCATCAGTTCAGCGGTATATTCCGGCGGCAGCGCATCGGGAATGGAAGCCAGAAGCTGGGCAACTTTCATCAACGGACCCTTGAGCCCGCCCAAAGCTATCCGCAACTGGGTGGCTTCCTTGCCATGATCGCGGCTAGTGCCAAACAGTTTTGCCCCGGCCAGCCGCGCCGCCACTCCGCCCACATTGGTGCCAACAGCGGCATAGCGTTTTAAGCGGCCACCAAATCGATTGGCTTCGTTAGAGGAACTCATTGCCTATAAAGTTTCCAACTCATCAATAAAGCGCTCGATGACCCCCAGCCCCCGGTTCCAGAACTCAGGGTCAGAGGCATCCAGACCGAAGGGTTTGAGCAATTCACTGTGGTGTTTGGAGCCACCGGCTTTGAGCATGTCGAAATATTTTTCGACAAAGCCATCGGGTTGATCCTCATAAACCGCATAAAGCGAATTCACCAGGCAATCACCAAATGCATAGGCATAGACATAAAACGGCGCGTGAATGAAATGCGGAATATAGACCCAGAAGTTTTCATAGCCCTCGCCACAGGTAATTGCAGAACCTAAGCTTTCTTCTTGAATTTCCATCCAGATTTCGCCCAGACGCTCAACCGTTACCTCACCACCACTACGGCGTTCAGAGTGCACTTTGCGCTCGAACGAATAAAACGCAATCTGGCGCACCACGGTGTTGATCATATCTTCGACTTTTTGCGCCAGCAGGGCTTTGCGTGCAGCCGGATCCTTGGTCTTGGCCAGCATCGAGCGAAAGGTCAACATTTCACCAAACACACTTGCGGTTTCAGCCAGGGTCAGCGGCGTTGACGCCATTAATGCCCCCTGTTTACCGGCCAATACCTGATGCACCCCATGGCCCAACTCATGCGCCAGGGTCATAACATCGCGGGCCGAGCCCTGATAATTCATCAACACATAAGGGTGAACGCTTGGCACGGTTGAGTGCGAAAATGCACCGGGGGATTTACCCGGCCGCAACTGCGCATCAATCCAGTTGTGATCAAAAAACTGCGCGGCGATATCCGACATCTGTGGTGAAAATCCACTGTAGGCGCTGAGCACCGTATCGCGGGCTTCGTCCCAGGTAACTTTGCGGTCATCGCGTTCGGGCAAGGGCGCGTTTCGGTCCCAGTGCATCAATGAATCCACACCCATCCATTTGGCCTTGAGGCGATAGTAGCGATGGGAAATTCGCGGATAAGCGCTTCGAACCGCTTTTTCCAGTGCATCAACAACCTCACCTTCAACGCTGTTGGCCAGATGGCGCGATGCGGCCACATCCTTAAACCCGCGCCACTGGTCCGATATCTCATTGTCTTTGGCCAGTGTATTGGTGATGAGAGCGAAAACGCGTGTGTTTTTCTTGAACGTTGCCGCCAGTGCGTCCGAGGCTTTTTTGCGGCGAATACCGTCTGATTCCAGTAGTATATTGAGTGTGCGCTCTATGGGCAGGGGTTCTTCTTCACCATCCACGTCGAAGCGCAGGTCATTGATTGTCTCGTTAAACAGACGGCTCCACGAAGCACGACCAGTAACATTTTTTTCATGAAACAAACGCTCGATTTCATCATCAAGCTGAAACGGCCGCTGCTTGCGCAATTCAATCAGCCACGGTTCGTAATATTTAAGATCCGGGTGTTCGAGCGCAGCTTCGAAATCAGCATCTTCAATGCGGTTTAATTCCAGCGAGAAAAACAACAGGTTGGTGCTGATCTGCGTCATGCGATCGCGAATATCGCTGTAAAACTTCGAGATTTCTGGATCAACCGTATCGCCTGCATGCAACAATCCGGCATAGGAAATGATCCGGCCAAGCCCTTCCTGCAAAGCCTCAAAAGCCTTGATGGCACCGGCAATTTTACCGCCACCATCAGGAGATTTCATCAACTCTTCAAGGTGGCCTTTATAGGTCTTTTGAAAGTTCTGCGCGTCTTCATCGCATTTGTCAAAATCCCGCGTCAGCGCCTCGCAAGCCATGCCGGGATAAAGATCATCGAGATTCCATTGCGGCAGTTTACCAAGAACATCGCCATCTTTGTCTGCAGGTTTTTCAACTGCTGTCTCAAACACTGAGGTGAAAAAGGTACCGGTTTCGCTCACATTCAAACTCCATTTTCTTATCTTTAAGTGATTTACTCAAGCGTTCCTAACACATTTCAGCTTTAAGGTCGTCTTAAACGTTTTGCGTCACAATGAGGCAAATCAAAGCAATAATCCTGTCGACTTTGGGTTTTTGGGGGCGCAGTAAAGAGTTGGGATAATACCGGCTTCCTGTGTGTTGTAAAAGAGTAAAGAAGAGTTGCGTATATGTCTCAAACAGTCCTGATCGTGGACGATGATCCCGTACAACGCAGAATACTGGAAGAAATTATCAAGAAATCCGGCTACGCCACACTGAGTGCAGAAAGTGGCGAAATAGCGGTTGATATACTGACCGGCGAACGCGGGTCCCAGATATCATTGATGATCCTCGATCTGGTAATGCCTGATCTTGATGGCATGGGGGTTCTGGAACGAATCAAACCCGAATTTGGCAATCTGCCCATCATCGTACAGACCGCCCACGGTGGTATTGAAACCGTAGTGAGCGCCATGCGCGCGGGCGCCGATGATTTTGTCGTCAAACCGGTAAGCCCCGAGCGCCTGCAGGTCTCAATTAAAAACGCTCTCAAAGCCAATGCCCTTGTCGGTGAAATTACCCGCATCAAAAATAAAGCCGGAGGTATTTTCACCTTCGAGGATATGATTTCCGACAGCCCCGGCATGACCAATGTGATGCGTCTTGGCGAACGCGCGGCAAAATCAAATATTCCCATCCTGATTGAAGGCCAAAGCGGTGTTGGCAAAGAAGTTGTCGCCCGGGCAATTCAGGGTTGCAGTGACCGAAAAGGCAAACCGTTCATCTCTGTCAATTGTGGCGCCTTGCCGGAAAATCTGGTGGAGAGCATTTTATTCGGCCATGAAAAAGGTTCTTTCACTGGCGCCTCCCAAAAACATATGGGCAAGTTTCAAGAAGCCAATGGCGGCACTTTGTTCCTCGATGAAGTCGGCGAGCTTGCCCCCCACGTCCAGGTCAAATTACTGCGCGCGCTGCAGGAAGGCGAGATTGATCCTGTTGGTGCCAAAAAACCGGTCAAAGTTGATATACGCCTGATTTCCGCCACCAACCGCAATATGATTGACATGGTCACCCAAGGCGAATTTCGCGAAGATCTGTACTATCGATTAAATGTATTTCCGATTTTTGTGCCTCCTTTGACCGAGAGAACTGAAGACATCGTACCGTTGGTGAACCACTTCATTTCCAGATTTTCAATCGAAGAAGGCCGCAAGATCAGCGCCATATCTGAACAGGCTCTCGAACTTTTATGCACCTATCAATGGCCCGGCAATGTGCGGCAACTGGAAAACACAATTTTCAGAGCCATTGTTCTGTGTGACAGTGATTGCCTGAATTTGAGCGAATTTCCACAGATCGCCGCTTTGGTCGACGGCTTCGAAGTTGAAGTTCCCGCCGCACCAAAACCGGTTGAAATGAAACTGCCCGAAGGTCCCGTCATCATAGGTGGAGACTTGCCCGCCATCATTCCAACCCATACGGCAAATGGCAGCTCACTTGGCATACCGGCAACACTCGAAGACGGTCACATGCGCCGTCTGGATGAAATCGAAGCCGATATGATCCGGCTGGCACTCGAGCGTTATCGCGGTCACATGTCCCAGGTCGCCAGGAAACTGGGTATCGGGCGCTCAACCCTTTATCGCAAAGTGCGCGATATGGGACTGGAAGAATTTGCTTCCTGAAAGACAGGCTTGACGCCCTGAACCTTGCTGGCAAAACGATACAAACAGACAAAATGCACCTGTCGCCAAATTATTTTACCAGACGGGTTGACAATCAGCGCAGATTTACAATTTTATAGTGATGGTAGTGAGGGCAACAAATTCAAAATCAGTAACACGTTGCCATAAAATAACCTTTATTTACGGCCTGTTAACTACATTATTGTGAAATAGGATATCGGCAGTTTTCCCCGCCAATAGTTTTTTCGGGTAAAACATACTACTCCACAGGAATTATGGGTTAGTATATCGTCGACAGTAACGCGGGAGTGTCAATTGGTAGAGATTGCACGGACCCGAAGTGAAGCGGGTAAATTTGTGCCGGACAAGAATGCAAGTACAAAATCCCTAAAACGCAAAATGTCCGGACGGACATGTGCGGTTTTAGCTACACTTGCGTCAACTGTGGTAGCGCTTGGCACTTTGATGGCCAGTAATGCAACGGCTGTTCCCGGTGCCAGAACCATCTCGTTTTTTAGCCCGCACACCAAACAAAGCGTTACCGTTACTTACAAGCGTTATGGTCAGTACATTCCAGCTGCCATGCGCAAAATCAATTACTTATTACGCGACTGGCGCACAGATCAGGTGGTGCGCATGGATCCCAAATTGGTGGACCTGTTGTGGGAAATCCATAAAAGTCTGGGCTCTCGCAAGCCGATCAGTATTCTTTCAGGCTACCGCTCGCCAAAAACCAATGCCATGCTCCGCCGTCGCAGCCGCGGGGTCAGCCGCTATAGCCGCCACATGTTCGGCATGGCAACCGATGTGCGTTTTCCCGATGTTTCTCTGGTAAAATTACGCAATTCCGCCATGCTGAGACAGCGCGGTGGCGTGGGTTATTATCGTGGCAGCTTTGTTCACGTTGATGTCGGCTCCGTGCGCCATTGGCCCCGCATGTCAAAACGCCAGCTGGCAAAACTTTTTCCCAACGGCAGGTCTCCACATGTAAGAGGAGGAGCGCGCAAATCAGCTCCGCGTGCGATGCCACGCCCAATTGTCGTTGCCTCGGCACCAGCGGGCGTTGTTCGGGGCAGAGCGCCAACGCGCATTGTTGCACCGTCTCAGGTACAGTTTGCCTCCCGGAAACCATCCAGGAAGCCAAAACCGCAAAAAACACAAACTGCCGCCATACAACTGGCCCGCTTTGTGCCAATACCGCGCACCAGACCGGTGGCCGTCGCTGCTGTACAACCAATATTGCGGGCAGCCGTACCGCTGCCTCGCGCAAGACCAAATGTCCAATTCCGTTTAGCCGCTTTGAGTACGCCAGCACCTGAAGTGCCAAGACCACCCAGGGCACCGGAAATTATTGTGGCATCTGCCGCAATTAATTCCTCTACTCTTGCCGATATTACCAAAAGAGAAGTGGTTATCGCCCGCCCCGTCAGGAACGCCGTTGAAGTAATCACAGCGCGACCTTTGCGGCCTGCCAAACAAAAACGCGGACTGTTCGGATTTGCCAGCCTGGCTCCCAAGGGCAATTTCAACGATGACCCGATTTCCAGGCGTGTTGCATCCGCCATCAAAACCAACAGGCGGCCTCTGGCCTCACTTGATCTGATGAAAGTGAACCGCTCCTTAAAGGGTGATCGACTGTTTTTTCAAACAGCGTCAAAAAATACCGGCACACGCATACAGCTGGCAAGCAGACTTGGGACGCCTGAAGTTACGGGCTCCGTGCAAAGCGGACGATCCGGGGAGAAAAACCCCTCAGAAACTCCAGGGCAAAGCCCCCGTCCTTTCGGGCTTTTGTCAGCCCTCTTCCCCATGTTCTCTGGTGACCGCCAACCGCTTAAGCGCCGATAGCAGCTTTATTCCGGTGTCTTCAACATGCCCAGGGCATGCATATATAAATCTGTAATTTCTTCTTCTTCCAGACGTTCAGACTGTTCCTGTTTTCTCAGGCGCACAATTTTGCGTAAAATTTTGACATCAAAACCATTGCCCTTGGCTTCAGCATAAACTTCCTTGATGTCTGTTGCCAAAACAGTTTTTTCTTCTTCAAGACGCTCAATACGAGCCACAATCGAACGCAACTGATCTTGTGCTATACCGCCAGTGTCGGCCATGTATGCAATTCCTTTCTGGGTTCTTTAAAACTTCAATTCCGGGTGTCGGGTTTCGGGGAAAATTTAGTGCCCCTTCATAATCTCATCATGATTTTTCAGTTTTTCCGGGCTTGCCGGCGTTTGGTTCTTTGCCTTCCAATCGGCATAAGCCATACCATAAACAGTTTCGCGCGCCTCATCTTTGGACATCTCAATGCCTTTTTCCTCAGCAGCATCACGATACCAGTTGGAAAGACAGTTGCGGCAAAAGCCACCAAGTTCCATCAGGTCGATATTTTGAACATCACTACGCTCACGCAAGTGGTTAACCAGCCGCCGAAACGCTGCCGCTTCAAGCTCAATTGTTGTTTTCTCATCCATTTCAGCCAATTCCTCTAAAATCACGTCATTAATTTTTTCTAACCTAATCCGAATAAGATCCATAGTGTATAATTTTATGCAGGTCTTTTGCCGTCATGGCTTTTTTAATGGCGAGCGCCAGCCGTTTGCGCCATTCCTCAATCCCGGCGCCATCACTTATCAGGTCCTGGCGCACTTCCACCAGCCCGTGTGCCAGGCCACGGCTGGTGCCATGACGATAGAGACAATCCCCCTTCAGTGATCCACTATAGGGTTGATTGTCACCTACTATAATATCCTGCGGCTCTTTAAGTGCTGCAATCAATGGTTGGGCAAAGCGCGGATCTTTATCCCACAGAATACCGGCATGCCACGGTCTTGATATCCCCTTCCAGGCGGGCGTAAAACTGTGAATGGAAATCAAAACAGGCACGGTGTCGCGGGACAACGCCTGATCAATAACCCGCGATATTGCCCGGTGATAGGGATGATAGAATTTCTGCAACCGGTCTTTTCCAGCCGCCTCATCAAGGTGCGAATTTGCCGGGATGACCGCACCATCGGAAAGACGCATAATCAGGGTTGGGTCATCCTCACCGCGATTGGGGTCTATCAACAATCGCGAAAATTTTGACAAAACCGCCGGTGCGCCAAAATGCGCAGCCAGGCCCCGGGTCAACTCGGCCACACCAATATCATAGGCAATATGGCGGTCAAACGCGCGCGCCTTCAAGCCCAGGCCAGCCAGTTCGCGGGGGACATAATTACTGGCATGATCACACAGGAATATCAGTTGCGCATCTGATTTGCCCGCAACCAGTTCATACGACATATTGTCCGGCATTTCTGTATCAGCACCACCGCTGATTTGAGGGGAGGAACCATCATTTTCATAAAACATAGCGGGGAATATAAATGCGCCCGGACCTGCGCACCATAAGGAAAAATAGCTTTCACCGGCTTTTCCCGCCTTTTGTGCCTGTTGGTCACGGTGACGTTAAATGTTTTCCGCCAACCTGCTTTGGTCAATCAAGCTTTTGGTGGCACATCAAATCAATTTGGGTTATATCTTCTCCCCACCAAATTGATTGTGAATTGGTTGTGTTTTGACAATATTCCAATTTGACGGTAAAAAATTTGCCTGAGCCGGATTGTTGTCAACAATGAAAATATGTTAAGTAGATTCAATATGAAATTTCCATTTTTGCTTGCTGCAACATTTTTTATAAGCGCAGTCACTTTTTTCCAACCCACCCCCGCCCAGGCAAATTTAAAGCTGTGTAACAAGACAGTCAGCCGTATTGGCGTGGCACTGGGATATAAGGACACCAAGGGCTGGGCCAGTGAGGGCTGGTGGAACCTTGAGGCCAACACTTGCGAAATCCTTTTGGAAGGCCCGCTGATAGCGCGTTATTATTACATATATGCCGTAGATTACGATCTCGGCGGCTCCTGGGGCGGCAAGGCTTATATGTGTACACGCGACAAAGTTTTCACCATTCGCGCCAACAAGGGGTGCACAGAGCGGGGATACCAGAAAACCGGATATTTTGAAGTTGATACCGGCGAAGAAAAAGACTGGACCATCTCCCTGTCGGGCCCGCAAACCAGTGAGGCCAAGGCTCAGTGAAAAGAAACAGGCGCGTTAAAATAGTTGCGACACTGGGCCCTTCTTCATCCACCCTCGAAAAAATAGGCGAGTTATTCGAATGCGGCGTTGATGTTTTCCGCATCAATATGAGCCACACCTCGCACGCAAAGCTGCTCGAGTTACACACATCAATTAAAAATGTTGAAGCCAACTACGGCCGCCCAATTGGTATTCTGGTCGATCTTCAGGGGCCTAAGTTGCGAGTGGGAGAATTTAAAAACGGCAGCGCTGAACTCACCGTTGGCGAGATTTTCAATCTTGATCTCGAAGATGCGCCCGGCGACGACACCCGGGTAAAATTACCGCACCCCGAAATCTTCAAAGGCATCAAACCTGGCGACCGGTTGTTGATAAACGATGGAAAAATCCGGCTGACCCTTATCAAGGCAACACCTGGTAATCTGCAAACACGCATTGAAGTTGGCGGCACAATTTCCAATCGTAAAGGGGTAAGTCTGCCCGACACACTAATCCCTGTTTCGGCCATGACCAAAAAAGATCGCAAGGATCTTGAGTGCGCACTCAAGATTGGCGTCGACTGGATTGCCCTGTCTTTTGTCCAGCGGCCTGAAGATGTATCCGAAGCAAAAGCACTGGTGCGTGGCCAGGCGGCCATCATGGTCAAGTTGGAAAAACCTTCAGCCCTGAACCAGTTAGACGAAATTATCGAGCTTACCGATGGCATTATGGTAGCGCGTGGTGACCTGGGCGTTGAAATGCCGATTGAAAAGGTTCCCGGGGCTCAAAAACGCATCATCACGGCCGCGCGCAACGCCGGTATTCCCGTTGTGGTGGCAACCCAGATGCTCGAATCCATGATTGACAGCCCGGTGCCCACCAGAGCTGAAGTTTCAGACGTGGCAACGGCGGTCTATGAAGGTGCTGATGCCGTGATGTTATCAGCCGAATCAGCTGCCGGAGATTATCCGGTTGAAGCTGTGACAATGATGGACCAGATTGCCCAGCAAATCGAGTGTGATGAAAACTATCTCACCATTTTGCACGCCCACGACCCGGCACCTGAACCCACAGCTGCCGATGCCATCACAGCTGCGGCACGAACGATTGCCGAAACCCTCAATCTCGCGGCCATCGTTTGTTATACATCGTCAGGCACCACCGGGCTTAGAGCGGCACGAGAGCGCCCGCATTCGCCGATCATCGCCTTGACACCCATCGCTGCAACAGGTCGCCGCCTGTCCCTGGTCTGGGGCCTACATTGTGTCTTGAGTGAAGATTGCCTGAACCTTGAAGACATGGTCGACAAAGCCTGTAACATTGCTTACCAGGAAGGTTATGCCGCCGCAGGCAGCCGCATCCTTATTTCAGCCGGCGTCCCGGTCGGCACCCCCGGTGCCACAAACATGCTGCGCGTGGCATTCGTCGGCCAAGACGGAAAAGATAGTCATTAAGAGGCGTTCAAGCAGATTTTTATGACGTTCAAGCGCCACTAAGGCTGCGGGCCCTTTGGACCCTAGTCCAACGCTTCGCTCGTCCGGGTGCCATACGATAAATCGATGGATGGTTATCGGGAGCTATACGGGAAATCAGGAGGGTAGTCTCCGGGAGCCATACGGAAAATCAGGAGGGTAGTCTCCGGGAGCCATACGGAAAATCAGGAGGGTGGTCTCCGAGAGCTATACGGATAATTCGGCGGATGGTCTCCGGAATACA
>CAZJUF010000017.1:0-15856 GCA_964549055.1 uncultured Hyphomicrobiales bacterium
CCCGGAACAGCCTGCAACAAAAATGCTGGAACATTGTCACCTGTAAACCCGTTTTTGACGGTGTCTTTTTGAGGCTCTTTCTCAATGTTGGTAGCGCGGGGCTTCACATTTGAGGGCCCGGGAACTGGTTCTTTTTTCGGGCGCGGATTTGGCGTTTCGTCGACTGGACGAACCGGGCGTGGCTTTGCGGCAGCGCGTTTTCTTGGTTTTTTGGCTGCTTCTTCACCACCAGCATCCGTTGTTTCCGGTTTGGTCAATGACAGTTTTTCCAGTTTTTTCTCAATCAGTTTTTCAACCGAGTTGAATGCTTTTTGATCACTTTTCGAGACCAGTGTGATTGAGCGGCCGCTGTGACCGGCGCGACCGGTGCGGCCAATGCGATGAATATAATCTTCCGCGTGAATAGGCACATCAAAATTGATGACATGGCTGACTTTAGGAATGTCGAGTCCGCGCGCAGCAACATCACTGGCCACCAGTATCTTGGTGGAGCCATCTCTGAAGCTGTCGAGAGTTTCCTGCCGCGAGCGTTGAGCCATATCGCCATGCAGGCACCGGGCATTGAAACCGTGTTGGACAAGGGACTTCGAAACAATGTCGACATTGCGTTTGCGGTTGCAAAAGACAATGGCGTTTTTCAAATCTTCGGAATTAATGATGTCGCGCAAAAGCTGGCGCTTGGCGGTAAAATCATTTGGCGCTTCTTGCACAAGCTGGGTAACGTTGGCAGCGGTCGAACTTGGTGACGCCACTTCAATGCGCGCCGGTGATTTGAGGAAAGCTTTGGTCAGGCGCTGAATTTCCGGGGGCATCGTTGCTGAAAAGAACAACGTCTGGCGCCGCGGCGGGATCAGTTTGCAGATCTTTTCAATATCGGGAATGAACCCCATATCCAGCATCCGGTCGGCTTCATCAATAACCAGAATAGAAATACCGGTCAGCAATAATTTGCCACGGCCGAAATGGTCCAGCAATCTGCCCGGTGTGGCAATCAGCACGTCAGCGCCGCGATCAAGCTTGCGAAACTGGTCATCAAACGAAACACCACCGATGAGCAACGCCACCGTCAGATTATGATTGGCACCATAGACGGAGAAATTCTGTTCCACCTGAACCGCCAGTTCGCGCGTGGGCTCAAGGATCAAAGACCTCGGCATACGGGCTCTTGCCCTGCCGGTTTCCAGCTTGGTCAGCATCGGCAGCGTAAAAGACGCGGTTTTACCTGTTCCTGTCTGGGCAATACCCAGAACGTCGCGGCCTTCCAGCACTTCGGGAATAGCCTGCTCCTGAATAGGGGTGGGTTCTGTGTAACCGGCAGTATTTACTGCATCCAGTACTTTTTGGCTTAAGCCAAGGTTCGAAAACGACATTCGTTACAGGTCAATCGAAAAAAGTTAAAAAGTGCACGAGGTGCCTGAATTCAACAGGCTGAATTTCTTATGCATGGCGAACTGATTATCCGCTTCCTTGTCGATGCCGCGAAACATAGGCAATTAAACGGATTTGTCAACAAAGACTGGCGTTTTAGTGTTAATTATCGCGAATTGGTTTAGCCTTTTAAATTTTGCAAAACATCGTCCCCGGCCTGATGCCACGCCTTGAAAGCGTCCTCCCGTTTTAAACGGTCCAGCCCCAAGCCGGTTATGCTGCCCGGCAAACACAATTCATCAACCAGTGCCGCTATCGGTTTTTCAGGCGTATCGCGAACAGTGGTTGCTGCGGCCCGGGTCATCTGGCTGGCCAGCAACCGCGAGGTTTCGGGGCTAAGGTCATTGGCTTGAGCCCAATCAGCCATCTCACCGATCAGATGTTGTATCCAGCCATAGTATGCCCCAAACATCGTCGCTGCTTCAAACTGATCTTCATCCTCAAGCACTAGTGTTGGGCCGCACGGGTCGAACAATTCCTGAGTGAAATCGCATTGGGGATATATAACCGTTGGACTTTCCCCGGATTTGGCAGCGGTAACCGGCAGGGCGCGCGTGATTCTGACACCTTGTGCGTGGGCGGAGATTTCGCCAATGGAAACACCTGCACACAATGAGATAATCAACTGCCCTGAGCGCCAGGGCAGGCCTTCAATGGCATCTTTAACCTGGCCGGGCCGCACAGATAATATAATCACGTCACAGGCTTCAACCAACGCAGGGTTTGATGCGGCAATCTCGAGGTTGTGGTTTTGCGCCAATGTCAGCGCCGTTTGGCGGTTGCGCGGTGACAACAGAAAATCAGGCTTGTGTTCACCCCGCAACATGCCGGGAACAAGATAAGAGATGAGGTGGCCAACGCCAATAATTCCGATTTTCTTGGGTCTGTCAGTCATTGCCCGTCTCTCCCGATTATAATTTTCGCCAGCAATGCGATGGCGTCTTCCGGTTTTTCGCACACAAACGCTCCGGTCGATATGATATCCTCGCTGACGTCCACCGGCATGCTGGTGTTTGAGGCTTGCGGTATCTGGTTAAGCCTGCCACCAAAGATCACCGGCAAGTCGAGATCGAGCCGTTTTAATTCGGCTTTGAGGTCGAGAGCAAAGGTGAGGGCAACGCCATTGTAGGTGCTGACAGCGATTGCCTCGACACCTTCATCTCTGGCCAAAGACGCCAGATCATCCGCATCGGTTGAAACACCACCGTCAATGACAGTGATACCGACCTCTGTCAAAACCCTGTCGAGCAGCAGCTTGCCGTGTTCATGCACATCTGTGGTAGCCGTCATCACTTTTAGATTAAGCTTGCCAACCATGCGTTTGTCCTCTGAGCTGACCTGAGCCAGATGGTGACGCGCAAGCTCACTGATTTCATCAATGATGGTAGACGCTATCAGCGGCGTGCGCCCGCGTGGCGCGGACGCATCAACCAGACCCGGTCCAAACAATTGCTCAAGCCTTTTTCCACCGATACGTTTCAGGGCCAGAAGCATTTCGAAGGGATTATCAATATCTATGCCCGCGCGGGTAAAGCCGTCGAGAACATTGTGCTGGAATTTTATCGCACCAAAAACCATCTCGCCCGCCAGCCTGTGCGCCAGTTCCATATCCAGTGAACTGTTCGGCGCCAAAGGTTGCTCCACCAGTCTGGCGGCAAACACTTGGGCTGCAATTATTTCATCAATATCGGGAATGCGAATGTTTTCACTGACCGGCACCGGATTAATCGCATGACCCGTAGGCTCCAGGTTCTGTCCGGCGATATCGACGCTGATATAGGCTTCGAGGCTGGCGTAATTTTCCTGCTCGTTGCCGCGATATCGGGTGGTATTGCCATAGATCATGGTGCCCGGACTTGCCGACACCTGCGCTAATGCCAGATGAAAAGCCATGCGGCGGGTGGGGTCTGAAAAGTGATGGCCATAACAATGAGAGATGTTGGCACCAATCAGATCATTGACGATATATTTTTCCAGCAAGACTGCGCCGAGACAACAGCTCAAATCGCAAAACAGCGCGGCAAAGCCATCATCAAGATTGGAGTGAACAAGAACCTCGACTTCCTGCGCCGCAATCAATCCAAGCGCTTTGAGCGTCGCCGAGGTGGTGAATATATCATCGTCCCAATGGGGCAGGCGAAAGGTGAAATACTGCCCCAGATTACCAATTGCTGTTGAGCCTGCGGCTAAAGCTGCCGTGGTATTTTCAAAAGCTGCAGGCAGCCCGAGAACGAAATCGCCAAAATGCGGTGCCACCGGCGCACATTGCGTCAACCTGATAAAATCATCGATGTCTGCCAACAAAAGCCCGGTGCCTTGGGGGCGGTCGTGGCGCTGGTCGGCGGGATAACCCATCGACCAGTCCAGACACAGACCATAGCGATCGATGGTGACATCTTGTGCTAGGCACGTATCATAGATCTCCGCATAAGCGCGGCAGCTCTTATCCAACGAGCGAAAGCCCACCTGGGCGTGATGCATAATACGTCGCGAGGCCGCACTTTTGCGCTTGTAGCTGGCTTCGCTGTCGACGTTATGTTGGCTCAGAAATGGATTGGGGCCTACGCGATAGTCTTTGGCAGCATCACCCCCTGATGCCAGTAGTTCAGCTGCATCGGGTAACTTCTTCTCAGGAAAGACTTCCTGACGAACAAGGGGCACTATATGTCCAGCTCAGATGCGAATTCGGCGCGCTCCTGAATAAAATTAAAGCGTGCTTCGGGTTTGCTTCCCATCAGTTGATCAACAACTTTCGCCGTTTCTTCGCGCTCGCCAGCTTTCAATTCCACCCGCAACATGGTGCGCTTGGAGCGGTCCATGGTGGTCTCTTTAAGCTGGGCTGGCATCATTTCACCCAGGCCCTTAAAGCGGCCGATATCAACTTTGCCGCGCCCGGTAAATTCAGTTTCCATCAATTGATCTTTATGTGCGTCATCACGCGCATACAGCGTCTTGCCGCCTTGCGTAATCCGGTACAAAGGCGGGATCGCCAGAAACAAATGACCATCGTTGATGAGATCAGGCATTTCCTCGTGGAAAAACGTAATCAGCAAAGAAGCAATGTGCGCACCATCCACGTCAGCATCGGTCATGATGATCACTTTTTCATAGCGCAGATCATCGCTGCTATAAGTCTTGCCCGAGCCACAACCCAGTGCCTGAATAAGATCGGCAATCTGCTGGTTGGCAGCAAGTTTACTGCTACTGGCATTGGCCACATTGAGAATTTTACCACGCAGGGGCAAAATAGCCTGATCCTTGCGGCTGCGCGCCTGTTTGGCAGAGCCACCGGCACTGTCACCTTCGACAATGAATATCTCAGTGCCTAGAGCTGAATTTTGTGAGCAATCGGCAAGTTTTCCCGGCAGGCGCAATTTGCGCACCGCACTTTTGCGATTGACGTCACGTTCCTGACGCTTGCGCACCCGTTCTTCGGCCCGATCCAAAACCCAGTCGAGCAACCGGTTGGCCTGGGCGGGGTGACCGGTGAGCCAGTGGTCAAAATGATCGCGGATGGCACCGTCAACAATGCGCGATGCTTCCTGTGTCGCCAGCCGCTCCTTGGTCTGGCCCTGAAATTCCGGCTCGCGAATGAATACCGATAACATCGCACCAGACGATGTCATCACATCGTCAGCGGTGATCATCGCCGCTTTCTTGTTGCCGCTTAATTCGCCATAGGCCTTGAGGCCGCGATTAAGCACCGAGCGCAAGCCGCTTTCATGGGTGCCGCCATCGGTGGTCGGCACCGTGTTGCAGTATGAGTGTAAGAACCCGTCGGCACCACCAAACCAGGCAATCGCCCATTCAACCGAACCATGCCCACCGGGTTTGGTTACCTTGCCAGCAAAGATTTCGTCAACAACGCGCGGGCGGCCTTCAATCGTGCTGGCGAGATAATCTTTCAGGCCACCAGGAAAATGCAAAATCTCCTTTTGCGGCGTTTCATCTTTTTCACTCAGCAGGGCAGGGTCGCAGGACCAGCGAATTTCAACCCCGCCAAACAGATAGGCCTTGGAGCGCGCCATCTTGAACAATCGCGCCGGTTTGAACTTAGCCGCTTTGCCGAATATCTGATGGTCCGGTAAAAAACGGATTTTGGTGCCACGACGGTTATGAACCTTGCCGAGATTTTCCAGTTTGCCAACCGGCAGCCCCCGGCTGAACGTCTGGCGGTAAAGCATCTGGCCACGCGCAACTTCAACCTCAAGCGTCTCCGACAGCGCATTGACAACGGACACACCAACCCCGTGCAGACCGCCGGACGTTTCATAAACGTCCGAATCAAACTTGCCGCCCGCATGCAGCGTCGTCATGATCACTTCAAGCGCTGATTTGTCCTTGAATTTAGGGTGCGCATCGACCGGGATGCCGCGACCATTGTCAACAATCGTCAGCCAGCCGTCCGGCTCCACATGAACCTCAATCCAGCTGGCATGACCGGCAACGGCTTCATCCATGGAATTATCAATGACTTCGGCAAAAAGATGATGCAGGGCCTTTTCATCAGTGCCGCCAATATACATACCGGGCCTGCGCCGCACCGGCTCCAGACCCTCAAGCACCTCAATATCGGCAGCCGTATAGGCATCCTCAGCCGATTTGGGCGCGGATTTTGATGGCTTGACTGCTGAAGCCTTTTTCTTCGGCTCAGGCGGGTCCATCCCGTCAAAAAGATCGTGCGTGTTTGCCATAATACTTCAAAAACCAACTTCCTGATTTAGTGTTGATAAATAGGACTAAAAGCGCCTGAATCGCAAGTCATCAAAATCCAGAGCCGACAACCGGCAGGTTTTGACCAATAAGGAATACCTCGCAGCATCGAACAAACACGACCGTCAGTCGGTCTGTCAAAATCTCGGCAGCGTACCAGTCGAAACTCACATTATGGTCAAATCCAAAAAATAAGTGTAGTCTATTCTTGGCCCTGCGACTTCTATGTGCAGTTTGAACTCCCGATTGAGTTAAAATAAGAGGAACTGTGCATGCGACGAATCACTGCAGAAGAAGCGGCAAGGTTGGTTCAACCCGGCATGTGGTTGGATTATGGTGCGATCTTCAGCCAGCCAGACGTGTTTGATGCAGCGTTGGCCAAACGCCGGAACGAATTGCATAATGTGCGGATCCGGTCGTGTCTGTCAGTGCGTTCGCGCGCCGTTCTGGAAGCCGACCCGGAAGGTGCTGTGTTCCACTGGGTGAGCCTTCATTTCTCGGGTTACGACCGAAAGATGCATGACACAGGCCGCGCGAATTACCTGCCGGTTAATCTGGGCGAAGTTCCTGATTATTACCGCCGTTTCATCGATCCGGTCGACATTGTCATTCTCAAAGCAAGACCAATGGATGCGGAGGGAAATTTCAACCTCAGCGCCGCGACAACTTGGCTACGCGCTATGATCGAGCGCGCGCGCATGGTCATCATAGAAGAGACGACGGGCATTCCGCACGTCATGGGCGAAGGAGTTTCAGTTCATAAAGACGAGGTTGACTATGTCATCGCGGGCGACAATGCGCCTGCGCCTGAATTGCCCAATCCACAACCGAGTGAGGTTGATAAGGCTGTGGCGCGACTGATTATCGACGAGATCGAAGACGGCGCATGTCTGCAGATCGGGATCGGCGGCATGCCGAACGCTGTGTGTAGCCTGTTGCAGGAGAGCAGCGCGTGCGACCTTGGCATTCACACGGAAATGATGACGGACGGAATTATCGATCTTTACCGCGCTGGCCGGATAACAGGCGCGCGCAAACAGCTGAACCCGGGGAAACTGGTCTGCACGTTCGCGCTTGGGTCGACCTATCTGTATGAGGCGATCGACAGAAACCCGGACATTGAATTTTACGCGGTGGACTACACAAACCTGCCACAAAATATCATGCTCAACGACAAGGTGGTGGCGATAAACAACACGACCCAGATTGACTTGACGGGGCAGGCTGCCTCCGAGACAAACGGTCATCGACACCTTACCGGCACTGGTGGCCAAGCGCAGTTTGCGCGCGGGGCTTATGCATCTAAAGGTGGTAAGTCCTTTATCTGCCTGGCCTCGACATTTGAGCGACATGGTGAAAGAAGCAGCCGCATCGCGCTGGGCCTGACGCCAGGAAATACTGTAACGACAACGCGGGCAGACATGATGTATGTCGTGACGGAATACGGGATTGCCAACCTGAAGGGTAAATGCGTGGCCGAACGCGCGCAGGCGCTGATCGGGTTGGCCCATCCCGAATACCGTGAAGGTCTCGAGCGAGAGGCATACGAAAATGGCCTTATTCCACGCAGTTTCTTTGGGGCAGTTTTGCCGGTATGACGGGATGATGGAGCAAACCCCACTCCCTCAATCAATTATGATTTGTGCCCTTACGTCTGGATCGCAAGTAATCAAACTTTCATGCTGTGCACCATAACAGAACAATATCCACCCAGGATGGACAAGCAGAAAAATATCAAACATATGCCCCGCTTTATCGCATGCAATCACAGATGTCGCGGCAGACCAATGTTTCAACAAGTTTGCCCCAACACATTAATGCCCTTGACGCAGATCAATTTTTTGTTGGTCAGATTTTGCTAGCCTCCACATCGTCCGCAGACTCCGCCTTGGAGTTCGGTGGTTAGCTGATGAGGATGCCAGTCTCATGTTGGATTTTGATACCATTTCCCAAGCCACGTTTGTGGAAGAACCATTCAAGCATTTTGCGGTTACCGACACTTTGAGCCCGGCGGCATTGGCAGATGTCCGCAAAGACTTTCCCGATATCAACAATCCCGGAATTTTCCCGTTGTCGACACTCGATTGCCGGGGGCGTTTCCTGGATCTGGTCAACGATATCCGGTCTCCCGCTTTGCAGGCGATCATGGAAGAGAAATACGGCGTCGATCTTTCCGACAAACCGCTGATGATTACCGTACGGGGGCAGGCGCAAAAGAAGGATGGGCGAATCCACACCGATTCGACGACCAAGTTCGTGACGTGCCTGCTCTACCTGAATGAACCCTGGGATGAGGGGGGCGGTCGATTGCGGTTGTTGCGCAGAGGCGACGACATATCAGACTATTTTGCTGAAATCCCACCCCACGGCGGGACCCTTGTCTCGTTCCTGCGCTCTGACAACTCGTGGCATGGTCATGAGCCCTACCAGGGTCAGCGACGTTACATCATGTTTAACTGGATGACCTCCAGGGCGGCTCTGGAAGCCGATCTCCGTCGCCACAGATTTTCAGCGAAAATCAAAAAACTTAACCCATTTGCGTAGGGAGTGAGAAAAATTGTCAGCAAATATACCTTCTTCACCTCAACAGGAGCCAGGCTCTGTTGAGGCAAGCTTTCTTGCGAGCCTTGAAAAATCAGCCCATCAAACTTCGCCGTTCGATTTTTGGTTGCTTGAAGACGTTCTTCCCCAAGGGTTTGCCGCCGACATTGCAAACCTGCCGTTTGATCCGCCAGCCGACACAGTTTTCAATGGACGGCGTGAAACCAACAATGCCACGCGCGTATATTTTACGCCTGAAAACCAGGCCCGGTTTGATGTTTGCGAACAACTCGTCGCGGGTTTCAAATCCCCCCGGGTTATGGCGGCCATCGAACGGGAAACCGGAACCAACCTCAACGGCAGCAAATTGCGCATAGAGTATTGCCAGGACTGCGAGGGTTTCTGGCTGGAACCGCACACTGATATAGCGGCGAAAAAATATACGATGCTGGTCTATCTTACTGACAATCCGGCCCTGGCCGGTGCGGGAACGGATATTCACGAGGGGCCGCCAGAGTATACTTACGTGACCTCGGCTCCTTATGCGCGAAACAAGGGCGTAATTTTTATTCCGGGTGAAAACACCTGGCACGCGGTGGGCAAACGAGCGATGAAGGACGTCCGCAAATCAATCATCATCAACTATGTCGATAACAGCTGGCGCGACACCTGGGAACTTGCATGACCCTCAAACAATTATGATTTGTGCCATGACGTCTGATATGATTCACTGCAATGATGACCAAAAAACACAAAACGCCGGTTCCCACTGATAAAGGCTGCATTGAAGCCTCCAACTCTGAGGATATCGACAGGTTTCTGGCCCAGGTTAAATCGCGACCGGCATCATCCAGCAGCGGTCAACGCGGGCGTTTGGTGTTTGCAATGGATGCGACCATGAGCCGCCAGCCGACGTGGGATGCTGCGTGCAATCTTCAGGGCCAGATGTTTGCTGAAACGGCTGCTATCGGCGGACTTGATGTGCAGCTTGTTTTCTTTCGCGGGTTTGGCGAGTGTAAGGCCAGCCGCTGGGCCAGCGATCCACGCACCCTGTCCAGCATTATGTCCAGGGTGGATTGTCGTGGTGGCCATACCCAAATCGGCCGCGTATTGAGCCATATACGCAAAGCTCACAAAAAACAGCCGGTCAATGCAGCGGTTTATGTCGGCGATGCCATGGAAGAAGATATTGATCATCTGTGCGCAGCTGCCGGAGAACTGGGATTAATCAACGTGCCTTTATTTATGTTTCAAGAAGGCCACGACATGGTGGCTGAGCCAGCCTTCAGGGAAATTGCCAGATTATCCGGTGGCGCTTATTGCCGCTTTGATGCATCATCTGCCCAGCAATTGCGCGATCTTTTGTCTGCCGTTGCGGTCTACGCTGCGGGGGGACGCAAAGCCCTGCAGAATTTCAGTGACACCAGCGGCACCCAGGTCCGGGGTTTGCTGGGGCAAATGAAATAATTTATAATCTGGACCTCGCCTCAACCGTTTGGTAGACGAGCACATGCAGTTTATTTTCCTCGGTATTCTACTTTTTGTTCTGGTGTTGCTGGGTTTAAAAACCTTTGCGACAATGGACCACAGGCGGCTGGCCAAGATGGTCAAGCGCTTCGGTGGCATACTGACAATAGCGATTGGCGGATTTATGACCATGCGCGGCATGGCGATTATCGGCTTTCCCGTTATGGCCGCTGGTCTGGGCATGTTGCGGGGTGGTTTTGGGCTTTCAGGCATGTGGGCCAACCGCACTAAAAAAGCGCAAGGCCAGCAATCACGCGTGCGCTCGAGCAGTCTCGAAATGGAACTGGAGCATGATAGCGGTGCCATGGACGGAACAGTTTTGCGCGGCCAGTTCAAAGGCTCCAGATTGTCGCAAATGTCTCCGGGCGAGCTGCAAAACCTGCATGGGGAAATCCTGTCCAAAGGCGACAATCAGGCCGCAGCCCTGCTGGAAGCCTACCTCCAGCGCATGCACCCGGAATGGTTTGAGCAATCCGAAGGCGGCCAGTCGAACACCGCCACCGGACCCGGCGACAGTGCTATGAGTGCAGAACAGGCGTATGAAATACTCGGGCTCCAGCCCGGAGCCTCCAAGGCTGATATAAAATCCGCCCACAGAACGTTGATGTTAAAACTTCATCCCGACCACGGCGGCTCAACTTACCTTGCCTCAAAAATTAACGAAGCCAAGGATTTTTTACTGGCCGGGCGTTGAGCGTCAGCCGAGCAGAAAATTTAGCCGGTCATCGACCAGTGACGGTGAGATTTCGAGAATTTCCGCTGTCACAATATCCTCAAACACAAAAGGATCGTCATTCACCCGGTTTTGAAGGTCTGTTAGCGAGGTATTGTGCGCCACAATGGCGCCGCCCAGATTAGGCTGTAGACTGCCCGCAAGCAAAAACACTCCCTCATCAAACCCGCATTTGATCCATGCCTTGTGACTGTGCATAAACTGGCCAGCCTGACTTTTGTTGTCAGAAAAACTAAGCGTTATAATAAACATCGGAAAATCTTGTTATTGACTAATCATTGCCTGTTTGCGCGGCTGGGGAGGGGCCATGGCATAACAACCCACGGCATCGTCCTGCAAACTCATACACACAGCTTCAGCGTCATCTTCGTCAAGCCCGGCAAACCGCACGCGATAGAGATCACGACCGTTTTTCTTTGCTTGCACGATTTTTGACCTGGCATCCTTCAGCGGTTTAAAGTTTTTGTCTAAAATGAAATCGAGCCGGTCTTTGGCCATGCGGCGCAGAGCAAATGCGCCCACCTGTATTTGCCACAGGGAAGAAATATCCCTGCCATGACTGGTGTTTTGTACAAATTTGACAACGGATGTATTTGTGGTGCTCACGCTGCTTTCAGCAATTAGCTGGGTCAGTTTTTGCCGCTGGCGATTGTTGATTCTGGAGACAACTTTTCTCAAAGCCGCGGGTTTGATTCTGGTCTTGCGTTTGGCCACCTGAATTGAGCTGGCTCTCGCCTTGGGAAACGCCCGGGTCAGGATGGTGCGCATATGCTGGTCGCGCCATTTGCCGGTTTTGCCACCGAGAACCACGCCAATAAGATGTTTGCCATTGCGCCTGACCGACGATGTCAGATTAAATCCGGAAGCACGCGTATAGCCGGTTTTAACACCGTCGGTTCCGGCAAAATTTCGCAACAATCGATTATGGGAGTAATAAGTGCGTCCGGCATAGGAGAACGAGCGCACCCGGAAATACGGATAATATTGCGGAAAATCGGTCATCAGGCGCAGCGCCAGCGTTGACATGTCACGGGCGGTGGTGCGCTGTTTGCGATTTGGCAGGCCATTGGCGTTTTTGAATGTGGACCGCTTCATACCAATGCCGCGTGCCGTGGTGGTCATCCGCCGGGCAAAGCGACTGTGCGTCTTGGATATGCCTTCGGCGAGCACTACAGCAGCATCATTGGCTGATTTCGTCACCAGAGCTAAAATAAGTTTTTCAACCGTTATGCGCTGGCCCGCTTTGAGACCAAGCTTGGAAGGTGCCTGTCCGGCAGCCAGCCGTGACACTCTGAAACGCGTGTTTTTGCGAATTCTACCCGCTTCCAACTCCTGAAATGTGACATACAGCGTCATCATTTTTGTCAGCGATGCCGGATATCTGAGCGCATTGGCATTACGGGAAAACAAAACACGCCCGGTTTTCGCGTCCATGACGAAAGCTGCATACTTGGGATTCTTGGCCATGACATCGGTGGAAAACGATCCGATACCAACCAGACTCACCGCAATAAACAAAAAAACGAAAACAGGTATTGCTGCGCCGCAACAAGTTTTAATTGTTCGAGCGCCGCGACATATTATATTAAACACGCAACCCCCAAGATACTCAGATACTTCACAAATCAAATCCCTTAAAACCAGCTTTCTGCGTCTCCTGCAGGCGGCTACTCAGGTCCAGGTTGCCAGTTTTCCCGTCTGAAACAGTGGAATTCAGGCGTAAACCCTAATTATTTTGCCACGCGATATACTTATAGCGTGTTTCAACCTGATTTGAGAATACCTCACCACCCTTAGTAAACAGTTAATCCGCGTTAAGGAACAACCATCATTTTGTGTTGATTTTTAGATCGAAAATAAAAATGGTGCACTGCACAAAAAACCCTTGACTTTTTTGCTGAAAGGCTTATTTATAGTGCAACGCAACAAGGCAAAGGCCTTAGCGCAACGAAATTCAAATATAGGAGATGTGCAATGTTTAAAGGTTTTGAAGATTTTCAGGCAATGAATAAAGAAGGCACCGACGCTGTTACTGCAAGTGTAGCAGTATGGGCCAAGGGTTTTCAGACTGTTGCAACTGAAGTAACAGAAAATGCAACCAAAGCGTTTGAAGGCGGATCAGCCGCTGCAGAAAAAGCAATTGCTGCTAAATCTGTAGACAAGGCTTTCGAAATTCAGACCAAATTCGCTAAAGACAGCATGGAAGCTTATGTCAACGGCTTGAACCGTATTGGCGAAATCTATGCTGAAACAGCCCGTCAGGCTTACAAGCCTCTCGAAGCTCAGGCAGGTAAAGTTGGTGCCAAAGTTAACGCTAAAGCAGCAGCTTAACTTCTCCATACAGGTTTTCTGTTAGAATTAGGCCCGGTGCATTTGCATCGGGCCTTTTTTGTGCCTAAATAACAATGTCTATTTACAAGGAAACTGGCGCTCGTTTGCCGGTAGGGTCAAATGCTCAAACTGCGTTTATTGTTGGATAACAATTTGTTGAAGATGTCTAACGATAAGGATGATGATAACAACAATGATGGCGGCACCGGGGTCAGCACACAGCTGCGCTCGCGTACCAAAAAACCCAGCCTGTACAAGGTTTTGTTGTTGAATGATGATTTTACGCCAATGGAGTTTGTCATTGTGGTGCTGGAACGCTTCTTTAACAAGCGCCAGGAAGACGCCACAGACATTATGCTCCATGTTCATCAAAATGGCGTTGGCCTCTGTGGGGTCTTTACATATGAGGTTGCGGAGACCAAAGTAACCCATGTGATGGATTTCGCCCGTCAGCATCAACATCCGTTACAATGTACAATGGAAAAAGAATAGGATCCTTAGGGAGTAACACCGTGCCAACTTTCTCGCACCACCTTGAAGAAGCTCTGCATCGCGCTCTGGCCCTGGCCAATGAGCGATCCCATGAATATGCCACGCTGGAGCATTTATTGCTGGCGCTGGTGGATGATTCGGATGCAGCCTCGGTCATGCGCGCGTGTAATGTTGACATGGACATATTGCGCAAAAAGCTCAGCGGCTATCTTGATACCGAACTTGTTAATCTGGTGATGGAAAGTGCTGACGATTCCAAGCCCACCGCCGGTTTCCAGCGTGTTATTCAACGCGCTGTTATTCACGTGCAGTCATCCGGTCGCGAAGAAGTCACCGGTGCCAATGTGCTTGTTGCCATATTTGCCGAGCGCGAAAGCCATGCCGCATACTTTTTGCAGGAACAGGAAATGACCCGCTATGATGCGGTCAATTATATTTCCCACGGCATTGCCAAACGCCCGGAGCTTTCCAAAGCCCGCCCGGTCAGCGGCGCCGACGAAGAGCCCGAAATCAATACCAAGCCGGAAGAAGGCAGTAAACCGGGCGCAGACGCTCTGGACAACTATTGCATAAACCTCAATGAAAAAGCCAAATCCGGCAAAATTGACCCACTCATTGGCCGCCACAAGGAAGTTGACCGCACAATTCAGATCCTGTGCCGCAGACAAAAGAACAACCCCCTGTTTGTTGGCGATCCCGGCGTTGGTAAAACCGCTATTGCCGAAGGCCTGGCGCGTAAAATTGTCAACAATGAGGTGCCGGACGTCCTTTTGGACTGTACGATTTTTGAACTCGACCTCGGTGCCTTGCTGGCGGGCACCCGCTATCGTGGCGATTTTGAAGAGCGCCTCAAAGCCGTGGTCAAGGAAATCCGCGATTACCCTGGCGCCATCATGTTCATTGATGAAATCCATACAGTGATTGGTGCTGGCGCCACCAGTGGCGGGGCGATGGATGCCTCCAATTTGCTAAAACCTGCCCTGCAAAATGGCGAACTTCGCTGCATGGGCTCGACCACATACAAAGAGTTTCGCCAGCACTTTGAAAAAGACCGCGCCCTGGCACGCCGCTTTCAGAAAGTCGATGTTATTGAACCTTCGGTTCCCGACACCATCAAAATACTCAAAGGTCTGAAACCCTATTTTGAGGAGTTTCATGGTATCCGCTACACCAGCGAAGCGATCAAGACGGCTGTTGAACTGGCGGCGAAATACATGAGTGATCGCAAGCTCCCCGATAAAGCTATTGATGTGATTGATGAAAGTGGGGCATCGCAAAAACTGTTGTCCGAATCAAAGCGCAAGAAAACCATTGGCGTTAAGGAAATCGAGGCAACCATCGCCACCATGGCCCGCATTCCGCCCAAAACCGTGTCGAAATCAGATGAACACCTGCTGCGCGATCTCGAAACCGATCTGAAGCGTGTGGTCTATGGACAGGATGCCGCCATCACATCGCTCACCGCTGCCATCAAGCTAGCGCGCGCAGGTTTGAGAGAGCCGGAAAAGCCCATCGGATCTTACCTTTTCTCCGGTCCCACCGGCGTTGGCAAAACCGAAGTCGCGCGCCAGTTGGCGTCACTTTTGGGGGTTGAGCTTCTGCGTTTCGATATGTCAGAATATATGGAACGCCACACCGTCTCGCGGCTGATTGGCGCACCACCGGGATATGTCGGATTTGATCAGGGTGGATTGCTCACCGATGGCATTGACCAGCACCCCCATAGTGTTTTGTTGCTGGATGAAATCGAAAAAGCTCACCCTGAGTTGTTCAATATCCTGTTGCAGGTGATGGATCACGGCACGCTGACCGATCACAACGGCAAGAAAATCGACTTCCGCAATGTCATTTTGATTATGACCACCAATGCCGGTGCATCAGACATGGCCAAGGAAGCCATCGGCTTTGGCAGTACAAAGCGCGAGGGGGATGACGAAGAAGCCATCAACCGCATGTTCACGCCGGAATTTCGCAACCGCCTCGATGCCATTGTCAGCTTTGGCAATCTGCCGCCCGAAGTTGTGCGTCTGGTGGTGTCTAAATTTGTGCTTCAACTGGAGACCCAGTTGCAGGATCGCAATGTCATGATTG
>CAZJUF010000018.1:0-9367 GCA_964549055.1 uncultured Hyphomicrobiales bacterium
CGCAAGTTTATCCAGACCTTCCCGGTTTTCTTGATGCGCCGGAAATTGCGCTTCGAGGACTGGCAACAGTAGGCAAAGGCGGCATTAAAGGTGTGGTTGGCGTGGTAGAAGCAGTTACATCACCCATCGGTAATATAATAAAGGCACCATTCAAAAAACTGTTTTAACTGTTCACGATGCCTAAAGCACTTCTGGATCAACATCAATCAATGCTGGTGCGTGTTTTCGCTGCCTCGGCATCAAGGTAGGTGTATTCGATCTTCCTGAAATCGCCGTACATCAGTTGCAAATATTTTTCGGGTTGGTTAGGGCAGGAAAAACTTCCGTCGGCAAACGGGATTTTCGACGTTGGCAGTAATACTTCCAGCGGCACACCATAATAACCGCTTTCGGTAGTTGGTAGTGCGCCCTTATGGGACCGGCGTTCGATCACGTCTTCACCATGACTGATCGCTTTTCGGTAAATAGCTATGTCGGCGCGAATTTCTCCACGCAAGCGGTTGCGTTCCCACCGCAAGGGCCATGGTTTTGGCATATCAAATGAGACCGAAATGAAACCTCGGTTTTTGAATACGTCAACATAAAAACCTTCCCGCGCACCATGTGCGGCCAACCCGGTCGACAACCGGTCCCAGGTCATTTTATCGTCAAGCAGAACCGATATGTCCACATCGTCTTCCCAGTCAAGCAGTGCACCGTTCTCCCGCACAGCTCCCAGCAAACTGCCGCCCTCCAACCAGTAAACAGCACCAATTTTGTCTAAACCGGCAGCAATATGGTGGCTGAGTTGTTTCATGTGTTCCCGGCAACAAGGTGCCGTGTTGAGGCCGAGACGATTGACGTAAAAATTGAAGGGACAAGGCGCTGTCCTTTTGCCGCAACCTCTCCAACTGGCAGGTTCTTGCGATAGAATCAGTTCTGACATGCCATGGCATCGCCGGAATGCCTCAAGATCACCCTTTGCCTGAGTTTTCAGAACCGAAAGATCCGTATCGTTGAGGACGTATAACTGGCGTTTCCGGTCAGCCCAACGCAGGCGAAGGAACCACGATAATTCGATTGCAAAAGCCACCACCATAACCGCATGGAGTTTGGAATTCGGTATGGCCAGGCTCGCGAGGAGAGTAGGCCCGGATAGTAATAATCCTGAGTAATCACCATGTTTTGCCAGAAATTCCACCAGAGGTGAAGCTGGTCTAAAAGCAATAGCTGGAGCCGCCATGAGGTAGGACAATACGACTAAAAAACCAGCTAGAACAGCCAGGGCGGCAAGATCAACGCCCTCTGGTGCTAGTGACACCTGGGATACTGTAAGGATTGCCAGAGCTGCCGTCACCAAAGATGCGGACAAACTGGGCAGGTGCCAGTTGCGTGGGTATTTCAACAGGTGAACGAAAGACAGATAAGTTGCCACATAAAGGGCCGAGGCAACCAAAGCGGCAATTAGCTGATTGACCGGCGTTGCTTCGATGTCGATCATAGACCGACTGTCTCACCGAGCTCCATTTTCCGATTGATCGCTAGTGCAGCTTTTCGATTGTCCTTCGCCGTAATAATGCGTGGCAGGATTTCGGTATTGGCGCGTTTGACGTCTGCGGGGAAATCAATTTCAGTCCAGGCAATGCCAGTGATGTCTTCAAACGCGAAGGTACCGCGTGGAGATGTCAGGAGAACGTCGCGGATGGTTTCTTCATATGGCTCGTGGCGGCGACCCTGCCGGATATAGAGTTCAGTCTGCAGGATGATCTTTCTGGCCACCTCGGCAGATAGCTTGAAAAAACCGACTGATTCACCGCAAAAATCATAATCAGCGCTCAGCCATTTACGGAACTCAATAATCTCGCTATTGCGCACGCAGACTTTAACAGGCTCATCGCCTTGTTCAAAGCGGCGATCAATAAGCAGGCAGTTGAGGTGTTGTGAATTGACGAGACGTTTCAGTAATTCTTCGCAGTAGAGAACATCGGCATCCATCAGCAGGATTGGGTAATCCTGACACAATTCTCTTCGCAGCGCCCATAAGGTGATTATGTTGCCTTCGTGATAGTCTTTGTTGAGCACAGTTCGCACGAAATCCTGCGCACCCAAAGCGACAATCTCCCGTTCAATTTCGTGATGGTGAAAACCAACCCCGAGCACTAACTCAGCTATGCCGAGTTGCTTTAGAGTTTCGATGTGGTATTGCAGTAAAGTTTTGCCGCCAAAACGCAACAAAATCTTCGGCAGGGGTTTTCCATCCGTATTCCCAAGTCGATCGCCTACACCTGCCGCCAACATGATTGCCTTCACTCGTCCTCCTCCATTTCAGTAATCACCATAGCGAACAAGAACCCGCGCTGATGCTGGCAGGCAGCATTGCGCGCAGGATTATCGCGGTGTTACAGGATTGCATTTATTGAAATAATCACACCAGCATAGATGACTACGCATACTTTAGCCAGTCGTAACTCATTTCGCTTTTGTCAAAGCGCTAAAAAGAAAACGCATAGAACCGCAAACATTAAAATCCCAACTTGACCATATCGCGCCAGGCGAGAGCGCCAGCAAAGCTCAAATGTCGGTGGAAACGGTCCTGGTGGCTGCTACCTGGTTGGTAACCACAATACCGGAATTTGGTGATTTTCTCTACGCATTGAAAAGAATGGTGAGCCCAGCAAGGTTCGAACTTGCGACAACCTGATTAAAAGTCAGGTGCTCTACCAACTGAGCTATGGGCCCCCTTTTTGCGGAGTACGCGATGATGTAACGGAAATTGCAGGGATTTGCAAGGAGAAGGTTCTGGATTTTTCCCGGCAATGTTAAAGTCGCGTAAATTCGATTAGGTAGAAAATGAAAAACGGCTAAAATTCGTACTTTTATTGGTTTTTCACAGCGTTTTTCTGGTTGCTATGAAACGAACGGGTGGAAAAATAAAGACCGCCCGCAATAAGAACAAAACCGACGATGTGAACGATTGACAGGGCTTCCCCCAGCCACGACACCGCGATCACGGTTGCATACACCGGCAGCAGATAAAGATAGAGGCTGGTCGTGCTGGCGCCAACAAGTTCAATACCCTTTTGATAGCACCCAAATGCCAGAACCGATGACACACTGGCAATGAAAAGTATGCTGGTCCAGGTCTCGGTGGAAAACTCGTAACTGGCACGAAGTCCATTCTCCCAGAGGTAAAACGGAAAAAGAATAAGGGACCCCGCTATGGCAATCGCTGTGAACAGGACAATTGTGGGAATTTTCACCAGGCGTTCAGATTTCAGGATCACAGAATACAATGCCCACGATATGCTGGCGGCTATGCAATATAAATCCCCGGCTTGCCAGGAAAACAGTTTCGAATTCTGGTCCGCACTGCCAGCCAGGATGATGAATACACCGACCATAGCGGCAAAAATGCCCGAAATTCTGGTAATACTGACGCGAACGCCGCGAAAAACCACTTCAAGAAGCACAATGATGGCCGGGGAGGCCATATAGATAAGTGCCCCTTTGATGGCTGTTGTCTGTTGCAGGCCGGCATAAAACACAGCGCCGCTGACAAACATCCCCAAAAACCCGAGAATGAAAAGCAGATCAATAACGCGAAACAGTTGCGCGCGAAATTTCCATAGCTGGAAGGCGGAAAACATAAGCAGTATCATCGCGGCAATCGTCCAGCGGTAAAACGCCAGCGTTGCCGGCTCGACCATGGTGTTAAGGGCACGGCCAAGAATGATGTTACTTGAAAAGAATAACGGGATGGCTTGAAGAATCAGAAGTGTTTTTAAACTGCTGCTGACAACAGTGTTTGCGGGCATGATATTTCCAGAAAAAAAACGCGCGTAGCTGTGAACAGGGAGGCATCCCTGATATTTCCTAACGCGCACCAGTTTCAATAGCAATAAATTTCAGGCAGGCAACAACGTATTATTCAGTTGATTTTTCAGGTCTGTTTTCCGGCACAGAAACCACCGCAACATTTGACAAGGAAAAAACACGTTCCTGACAGGCTTGCCCGCTGCTTCGCAATATTGAACATATCTGAGCGGCTCTGGCCGCTGTTTTAATTGGCCCGATAACCAGTTTTACCTGGTCTTTTTCATCTTTACTATCCAGTACCGGCAACAGGTTAGGCTCCAGTTTGATAAAGAGGTCCGGGTAAATCAGTTTAAATTTTTCCCATTTCTTTCGAGCGGTTATGATATTTTCATAAGAAGATAGATCAACAGCATATCGAGCTTGTGGCAGGTTACTGTCACCTTGTTCCTGATCGATATCCGGTATTGTCGCCAATGTCTCGAACAAGGCGACGCGATCGCGTTTTTGGGTGCGTGTCACCATATCGTCTGCATTCCACCCGGATTCCTGAATTCGAAAATAAGGTGAAGAACTTTGAACAGCAGCGTTAGAGATGCTTGCTGTCGGGCTAAAGGCTTCCTCTATTTTCTCAACACGTGAGGTGGTGGTGGTTTGCGTGGACGAGATTGTCTTTAGCAGCATGGAAATGTCGGCCAGTTTTTTGTCAAGGCGGGCAATCTCCATCGAGATATCTGGTTTGGCCGGGGCATTTACAACTTCTGATGAACCCATCATGCTGGTGATATCTGTCATTCCCTCGTCAACCATTTTGCCGTTAAGTGTAGCAAGGCCGATTGCAGCGACAACAGCCACAATACCCGTCAGCGAAAGCACCACTGGCAAGTCAAACCCCGGTTTGGTTTCTGATTTTACAGTTTTGCAGGGAGGTTTATTCTTTTTGAGCATATTCAGATGTTCCGATTTGGCACAATTCCAGCCTCGACTGACAATGACAGGCATTATAAAGTGCCGTCAACAGGGTTAAAAAAGGATTAACGATAGGCACGGTTGGAGGCTTGCAAAATGTCATTCACGTGGTAGTTTGCCAAGCTGCTGGGGCCTTGCGAAGATAGACTTGTGGGATATCGACAAGGGGTTTGGCAAAAAGTTAATAGTGAGGCTATTTTGGCATCCAGAGTGAAATTGGCATTGAGTTTAAAATCCCGGACCGCGGTAATTTTCAGCCTTGATCTGATTTTTGCCGCCGTATCTCTGCCCGTCGCCCTGGCCTTGCGACTGGGACCTGATGAGCTTTTGAAGCCGACGATCGGCTGGACCAATTTCGGGCTTTATCTGATTGTTGTTACTGCCGTTCTACTGGCCTCGCGCCTGCACCGGATTAGCTGGCGCCATATAACCTTGAGTGACACGATCGTCATTGGCCGCTATGTGGTTGCTGTCAATCTGGTCTTTCTGGCAGCACTGTTTATGATTGACCGCGGGGCAAATTTCCCGCGTACAACCGTGATCATTAATACATTGACCCTGGCAGCCATCATGGTCTTTGCGCGCGTGCTCTATCGGCTGCTCAAGGAACACCGCCTGATTGATGTTCTCGGCTCCATGACGGACGCACCAAAAGGCAATGGCGAACCGGCATTGCTGGTTGGCAGTGGCAATGAAGCTGAAGCCTTTATCCGTCACATTGAGCGCGATTCGGCTGGTCCTTATGCAATTGTCGGTCTGTTGACGCGCCGCCCGAAAATGGTGGGAACCTGGTTACGCGGTGTGTCAATTGTCGGTCAGATCAGTGACCTTGAAAGTGTGGTTGAAAAACTTGAACGCAAGGGCAGGCGGCCAACCAGCTTGATTATTGCTGCATCAGACGTTCCCGGCGTCAATATTCAGGAACTGTTTCATGCAGCTCAACCCTTGTCGCTTTCGGTTAAACGCCTGTCCCGCCCCGATGAATTCAAAGGCCCCAACGCCAAAAAGTTTGAAGTCGGACCCTTGGCCCCGGAAGATTTGTTGCGCCGCATCGAAGTTCCCCTCGAGATGCACAAAATCCGCGAGATGATCAAGGACCGCAGTATTGCGGTTACCGGTGCAGGCGGCAGCATCGGTGCCGAACTGGTGTTGCAGATAGCCGAGCAAAATCCCGGGCATCTGACCCTTATTGATAATAGCGAATTTAATCTTTATTTGATCGACAAGAAACTAAAGCAGTTGAACGCGGACTTTGACTGGCACTGTATTATCGGAGATATTCGCGATCGCGACCTGATGTTCAGGGTTTTCAGGAAAGCCAAACCCGATATGGTCTTTCATGCCGCCGCCCTCAAACATGTCCCCCTGTTGGAAGAAAACCCCGAAGAAGGTGTTTTGACCAATGTGGTGGGAACCAAAAACATTGCTGACGCCAGTGTTGAGACCGGTGTCGCATTAATGGTGCTGATCTCAACCGACAAGGCGGTAGCACCGATTAACATCCTCGGTGCCACCAAAAAAATCGCTGAATCCTATTGCTGCGGCCTCGATGCTGACATGAATAAGATCGGTGGCACTAAAATCATGACAGTGCGTTTTGGCAATGTACTGGCATCCAGCGGCTCTGTTGTACCGCTGTTTAAGGAACAGATTGAAAATGGCGGGCCGGTGACGATCACTCACAAGGACGCCACCCGTTACCTGATGACCATACGTGAAGCCGTGCAGCTTATTATTCAGGCCTGCCTGCTGTCCAACGGCAATCGCGAGACCAGAGGCATTATTGTGCTTGATATGGGAGAGCCGGTCAAAATTCTCGATCTCGCTCATCAGTTGATCCGATTGTCCGGCATGCGGCCGGAAGAAGATATCGCTATCGAGTTTATTGGTCTGCGCCCGGGTGAACGGGTTCATGAGAAGCTTTTCAACGATAATGAAGAACACAGTGTGACCGAGAATGAAAACCTGTTTTTGGCCAAATCAAATGTTGCTGACTTCGGCATCACCAACCGTTATATCATTTCCCTTGAAGCCGCCGCCACGTCGGGTGCGCGCAAGGAGGTTTTGCGGTTGTTGTCGACAGTAATGGTAAAAGATATACCCGATGAGGTTAAGCCAGCCGCCAATGTGCCGTAAATTAAACAATTTCCCCAAATAAGGCTGTTAGCAGGGCAAAACATTCAACCCTGCCTCCTTAAAACATGATAATTCAAGATAAGTATTGTAGCTGTTACATCTTTTAATCAACACTGGCCGGATTCTGAATTAACTTGAAAATGACACACATTCCCTGTGCAGTAATTATCCTTGCCGCAGGCAAGGGTACCAGAATGAAATCGACCAAGGCGAAAATCCTGCATGAGATTGCCGGTCGGCCCATGGTTTTGCATGCGCTGGATGCCGTTGAAAGCCTTGATCCACAAAAGAAAATTGTCGTTGTCTCACCGGATATGGATGGTGTTACCCGGGTGGTTCTGGACGACGATGATACCGTCGAAATCGTGCTCCAGCCCAAAACCCTTGGTACGGGTCACGCGGTTCAATGTGCCGCTGACAAGTTAGTGAAATTCAACGGCAATATTGTCGTGCTTTTTGCCGACACCCCTTTGATGACCGCTCAAACATTGCAGCGTTTTGACGAATTCATGCAAGCTCATGATGTCGGTGTCATTGGTTTCCGGGCCGATGATCCCACAGGTTACGGACGCCTCATACGTGACGGTGATGGCAACGTCACTGCCATAAGAGAACACAAAGACGCTAGTGCCGGGGAACGTGAAATTGATTTTTGCAATTCCGGTGTGGTTGGCATGGCGGGCAAGGATTTTCCAACGCTGATTGAGGCGTTGAGCAATGACAATGCAAATGGTGAATATTATATCACCGATGTCATTGAAATCGCAGCTTCTCTCGGGCTTAAAGTCGGCGCTATAGAATGCGATGAGGAAGAAGTTCTTGGCGTCAACACGAAAACGCAATTAAGCAACGCAGAAACCATATACCAAAATCGCGCCCGCGCCCGCGCCATGGAAAATGGTGTTCAGATGGTTGCGCCCACAACGGTTTATTTCAGTCATGACACCGTCATAAAGTCCGATGTGATGATAGAGCCCAATGTTGTGTTCGGTCCCGGTGTTTTTGTTTCCAGCGGCGCTACAATTCGGGCATTTTGCCATATTGAAGGCGCACTGATCGGCAAAAACGCCATAATCGGCCCTTATGCCAGATTGCGCCCGGGTACGGTTTTATCTGATGCGGTAAAAGTCGGTAATTTTGTCGAGATTAAAAATGCCGAAATCAACAAAGGTGCCAAAATTAACCACCTGTCCTATGTCGGCGACGCCAAAGTTGGTGCCGGAGCGAATATCGGCGCTGGCACAATTACATGTAACTATGATGGCTTTAACAAGCATCTGACGGAAATAGGCGAGGGTGCTTTTATTGGCTCCAATTCCTCGCTTATTGCTCCCGTATCTATCAGTGACGGCGCATATGTGGGCTCAGGCAGTGTTATTACCAAAGATGTAAATCTCGATGCCCTGGCGATAGCGCGTAGCAAACAAAGAAACATCGATGGTTGGGCCAAAACCTTTCGGTCCAAAAACGTGAAGAGCAAAAAAACGGCAAAGGATTAACCTCATGTGTGGAATTGTCGGCATTATTGGAAATGAACCCGCAGCGCAGCGTTTGCTCGATGGTCTTAAGCGGCTGGAATATCGCGGCTATGATTCTGCCGGTATTGCCACTTTGGAAAACGGCAGACTTGTGCGCCGCCGCGCTGCCGGAAAACTGTGCAACCTCGAAAAACTTGTGGAAGCTGAACCCTTGTTCGGCCCCATCGGCATCGGCCACACAAGATGGGCGTCACACGGCGCCCCCACCGTTGGCAATGCGCATCCCGTTGCCGCAGGCTCGGTTGCCGTTGTTCATAATGGTATTATCGAAAACTTCCTTGAGCTAAAGCGCGAGCTTGAAGGCAAAGGAAAAATATTCGAAACCGAAACCGATACCGAAGTTGTTGCCCAGCTTCTGGCTGTTGAAATAGAAAATGGTGCCAGCCCCAAAGATGCCGTGAACGCGGTTCTGCCGCAACTGCAAGGCGCATTTGGTCTGGTCATGCTGTTTGATGGCAACACGGAAGTTTTGATCGGTGCGCGCAAAGGCAGTCCGCTGGCGGTTGGCCGCGGTGAAGGTGAAATGTATCTGGGCTCGGACGCTATAGCGCTTGCGGCCTTGACCAATCAGGTGATTTTTCTCGAAGACGGCGACTGGGTTGTCTTAAGCCATGACAGCCATGAGATATTCGATTTTTCCGGAAAACCCGTTGAGCGGCCATGGCAGCAAACCTCTGTATCGGCTGCCATGATCGACAAAGGCAATCACCGCCATTTCATGGTCAAGGAGATTTTTGAACAACCCGAAGTTATCGGTCATACATTTGCCAATTACGTCGATCTGGCATCGCGCACAATAAAACCCGATGCCTTTGGGATTGATTTTGCCAATCTGCCCCGCCTCACCATAAGTGCGTGTGGAACAGCCTTTTATGCCGGAATGGCGGCTAAATACTGGTTTGAAAAATATGCCCGCCTGCCGGTCGATGTTG
>CAZJUF010000018.1:9467-12960 GCA_964549055.1 uncultured Hyphomicrobiales bacterium
GGAATGGCGGCTAAATACTGGTTTGAAAAATATGCCCGCCTGCCGGTCGATGTTGATATAGCCTCCGAGTTTCGCTATCGCGAAGCGCCCTTGATGGATGGTGGTCTGGCAATGTTCATTTCTCAATCAGGTGAAACTGCTGATACGCTGGCAGCTCTGCAATATTGCAAGGATAACGGCCAGAAAATCGCCAGTATTGTCAATGTGCAGGAATCTACCATTGCGCGGGCGAGCGACATTGTCATTCCGATTTTTGCCGGCACCGAAGTCGGGGTGGCCTCAACCAAGGCCTTTACCTGCCAGCTAACAGTTCTTGCCTGTCTGGCCATTGCCGCGGGTCGCGCGCGCGGGCATTTAAGTGCTGAAGAAGAAAACGATCTGGTAACATCCCTGATTGGCGTGCCGCGTCATGTGGCCGAAATAACCAACCGAAGCGACGAAATTCATGATGTGGCAAAGCGTATAGTCAACGCCCGCGATATTCTGTTTCTCGGCCGTGGCATCAATTACCCCATTGCCCTTGAAGGTGCCTTGAAACTCAAGGAAATCTCCTATATTCACGCGGAAGGCTATGCTGCGGGTGAACTGAAACACGGACCCATTGCCCTGGTCGATGACAATGTCCCGGTAATCATTGTTGCTCCACGCGATAACCTGTTTGAAAAAACCGTCTCCAACATGCAGGAAGTTGCTGCCCGCGGCGGTCAGATAATCATGATAACCGATGCTGATGAGCGCAACGGGATTGGTACGGAATTGTTCGATCTCATTCATGTGCCAAAGGCTGATTCTTTCATCAATCCGTTGCTGTATGCGATCCCGGTGCAATTACTGGCCTATCACGCCGCCGTTTTGCTCGGAACCGATGTGGATCAGCCCCGAAATCTGGCAAAATCCGTAACAATTGAATAATACGATTTCTTAATCAGAATCAGCCCTATAATGTAGTTGAGTTTAAATTGATCAAAAGATTGATGGTCAAACATTATGTCTCAGTTGTGAAGTTTGCGGTTGCTATGTACAGGTTTTCAGTGGTTTTGAACGCTTTCCGGCTTGCGATGGTTCTATCCTTGGCCACATGGGTAATGATACCTCTGGCCCACGCCGAAACCGATACGTCGTTAAAAACCAAGACCGTATTTTCCCAAGCATTAAAGCTGCTGAAGAAACGGCAATTCAATAGTGCCATCAAAAAACTGACCCGTGTCATTAATCAAAAACCGGTTGATGATAAACTGCAAGGCGTTGCCTATTATAACCGCGGCTTAGCCAATCAGGCACTGGGCAAGCTGGATGTGGCGCGCGCTGATTACTCCAGCGCCATCAACTTGAAAACCCTCAACGACAAGGTTCTCAAAGTTGTATACTACAATCGCGGCCTTGTGCACGATGGCCTCAAGCGCCCACAAGCCGCGCTGGCTGATTTCACCTCGGCTATTGAGAAAAATCCCAAATTCGCGCCCGCTTATCATAATCGCGGTAATGTCCTGCGAAAACTGGGCAGGCCTGAGCAGGCAATTGGCGATTTTATAAAATCTCTCAAACTTGGCAATCCACAGCCCTATCTGACTTATTTGGGGCTGGCGATGTCATACGAAAGATTAAAGCGCAATAAAGCCGCCATAACCTCTCTCAAATATGCCCTCCGGCTGCGGCCAAGGTTTAAAGAGGCCAGCGATATGCTGGCGCGTTTGACGACCGCGGACCTGTATACATTTCCAACCAGAACCGCATCTGTTAACGATGACAGTCCGATTACGACCAGCTCAATTTCAAAGGCAACAACAACCAATAATCCGGCTCGTAAGTCGAGACGTGTAATTGCAGAATTTGCCCGCCCGAACTCGAACCCGAACCCGGACCCGGACCTGGGGCTGCGTGGGGTGAAAAAAGTAGAAAAACAGCCGGTTCAATACAAGAAGCTCGCCTTGCGCGGCACCTTGACGGATTCCGCCAGTGGCCGTGTCGCCATTATTGTTCCCGGACCGGGGCTGAAAAAAGCACAAAAAGCCAAACGACCAAAAGTGTTACCGAAAAAACGCGCCGTTCGTGGTAATTTCAAAGTACAGCTGGGCACCAGTCGAACCAGTGCCAGAGCCAACAAGGTCTGGTTTTTCCTTCGCGCTCAACATGAGGATTTGCTTGAAAAGTTGAAACCGACATTCCAGAAAGTCAAACTGGACGATGGGGGGACATTATATCGAATACAGGTCGGCCCCTTCAAATCATGGGCGTCAGCACAGCGCATGTGTGAGGCTATAAAACAACGCGCGGTCAACTGTTTCCCCGTTAGCGGCAACAGCTGACTGAAAGCCACATTTTAAATTTTTCCGTGCACATCTTATCCCCGGGTATGGTAGGCTGCACTGTGGCGTTGTGGGGCTACGACCATAGTTTTGACAAATCTTGCGTCAATATATGCTAATAGCCTGAAACGTTAAAATTTTTAGGATATCAGCACCTCGATGCCCAGGAAAACCAGTCAGAAAAAAGACGGTGAGTTCAAGATTTTGAAAAAAGATACAAAATCACGGCGTGGATATATTGGCAGTCGTCTGCGCAATTATTTCCTTACAGGCCTGGTTATCGCAGCTCCCGTCTCGATAACGGTATATATTACCTGGTCGTTTGTGGCCCTCGTCGATGACTGGTTTAAACCGCTGTTGCCGGCCGCCTATAATCCCGAAACATATCTTCCCTTCGCGGTCCCCGGTGTCGGGTTGATTTTCGCCATAATTATGTTGATGGTTCTTGGCGCTTTGACCGCAAACCTGTTTGGCCGCACCATAGTTGGTTTTGGCGAACGGTTTTTGGACAACATGCCATTTGTCCGCAATCTCTATAAAGCGCTCAAGCAGATATTCGAAACCGCCATTTCGCAAAGCAATTCGTCTTTTCAGGAAGTTGGATTAATTGAATACCCGCGTAAAGGCCTATACGCACTCGTCTTTGTCTCAACACGCACGCAAGGCGAGGTTCTGAGCCGCGCCGGGTTCGAGAAAGACGGTATGTTGAGCGTGTTCCTGCCAACCACCCCAAACCCAACCTCGGGTTTTTTGCTGTTTGTCCCCCGCAAGGATATTGAAATCCTCACCATGAGCGTGGAAGAAGCCGCCAAAATGGTCATATCCGCGGGCCTGGTTACGCCCAAAACCAAAAATGGAGAAACCGACGAAGCGGTGGTTCTGGATGACAAACAGGCAGACGAACTGCGCGCGGCACACGGCAAGGAACTGGGTGATAAAGACAAAAATCAGGAAGATAACCAAAAACACGAAAACGCCTGAAGCGTATCGCCTTCATTTTCAATTATGGGACCGCTGGCTCCACCTGCGAAACAATCTGCAATTTCGGGTATTTCTGGAAAGACACTGGCATTGCTCTGACTAAGAAAAGGATACTGAATGCCTGATCCATCGGCCCATCCAGGAGAACCCCACTACATCACCCGCAGTGGCTGGCTTCGAGCAGCAGTCCTTGGTGCCAATGACGG
>CAZJUF010000018.1:13060-15517 GCA_964549055.1 uncultured Hyphomicrobiales bacterium
CCCCTGATTGGCGCTCTCGCAGCACCGGCAGGGTCAATCATTCCGGTAGTTCTGGTTGTGACCGTGATTACCTTGGCAGCCCTGGGCAGTTTGGGAGCCAAGGCGGGCGGTGCCCCGGTCTTGCGCGCAACTGCACGTGTTGTGGTGTGGGGAGTGTTCGCAATGGCTATCACTGCTGGCGCAGGCTGGCTTTTTGGTGTGAGCGTTTTATAGAAGAGTTTTGTATAAACCAGACAAGCTCCAGCCATCTACCCCGCATGCAGGAGCTTTATCGCTTCGTTTCTTTCAAACAGATACAGCAAAATCCTTAAAGCCTCACCGCGTTCGCTTTCCAGTTTTGCATCTTTGGCGATGATCATGGTGGCGTCATCGCGTGCCGCACCCAACAATTCGGAGTGCGCATCGAGATCGGCGATGTGAAACTGGGCAAATCCGCTTTGTCGGGTGCCAAGCAATTCGCCGGTACCACGCAATTTTAAATCTTCTTCGGCAATCAAAAATCCGTCTTCGGTTTCGCGCATAATTTTCAGACGTTTGGTGGCGGTCTCGCTCAAAGGGGATTGATACAACAGGAGACAACTGGATTTGTTGCTGCCACGCCCCACACGTCCGCGCAACTGATGCAATTGCGCCAGACCGAAACGTTCAGCGTGTTCGATAATCATAATGGTGGCATTGGGTACATCAACGCCGACTTCAATAACGGTTGTGGCTACCAGGATACTAAGCTGAGAAGTTCGAAACCGCTCCATTACCGCATCTTTTTCCTGGCCCTTCATGCGTCCGTGAATAAGGCCAACTCTGTCGCCAAACAGACCTTTAAGGCTTTCATAGCGTTGTTCGGCAGAAGTGAGATCGAGTAGCTCTGAATCTTCCACCAACGGACACACCCAGTAAACCTGCGCACCTTGCTGTAGGGTGTGTTCAAGCCTTCCGGTGACATCGCTCAAGCGGGCGATGGGCAAGACCCTGGTGTCAACCGGTAGCCGCCCGGCGGGTTTTTCCAGCAGCTTGGATACGTCCATATCGCCATATATGGTCAATGTCAGCGTGCGCGGGATGGGCGTTGCCGTCATCACCAGCAGATCAAGTGCCTGGCCACCACCGGCTTTTTCCTGCAAGGCCAATCGCTGATGCACACCAAAACGGTGCTGTTCATCAATAACCGCCAGTGCCAGATCCTTGAACTCGACGCCAGCCTGAAATATGGCGTGAGTGCCAATAATGATCTGTGCTGCGCCGGATTTGATTTTTTCCAGCAACGCTGTACGCGCCTTTCCGGTGTCACGACCGGTAAGAATAACGACATTGACATCAAGTTGCCGGCACAGACCCTCCATCATCTCGAAGTGCTGACGGCAGAGGATTTCGGTTGGCGCCATGATGGCCGCCTGTGCGCCGCTTTCGACCGCGGCCAGCATCGCCAGCAGGGCAACGATGGTCTTGCCGCTGCCCACATCGCCCTGAAGCAACCGCATCATGCGTTCAGGGGTGGTCATATCTTTGAGGATTTCCTCAACAGATTGCGTCTGTGAGCGGGTCAGGCTGAAGGGCAATATCTCAAGCAATCTTGCGCGCAACTCACCGGTACCACTGATGGTCCTGCCCGCTGCACGGCGCATGTGCGCGCGCACCAGCCCTAAAGCCAGTTGATTGGCCAGCAGTTCATCATAGGCCAGGCGCAAGCGTGCGGGATCATTGGGCTCAAGGTTTTGATGGTCGGTGGGGGCATGGGCATCAACCAGCGCCTCATTGAAAGACTGATATTTCTGTTTTTTCTTCCAGGCCAAATCCTGCCATTCGGGCATTTGCGGCACGCGTTCCAGTGCCAGAGACACAGAACGTTGCAGGGTTTTGCGCGCCAGCCCCCCGGTCATCGGGTAAACCGGTTCAACCAGAGGTAATTTGTCGAACTCTTCCTGGGAAACCATATGATCGGGGTGGGGCATTTGCGCTATATCGCGAAACACCTCAATTTTGCCACTGATATAGCGCACCGAGCCAACAGGTATCTGCTTTTGCAGGTAATCTGTGTGACTGTGAAAAAATATCAGGTCAAGTGTACCGGTGTCATCAAAACAATGCACCCGGTAGGGCAGGCGGCGCTGATTTCCGGGCGGTGGCACATGTTCGCCAATGGTGACTTTTAATGTCGCCAGCTCACCGGCAATGACTTCGGAAATTTTAGGCTGAAAACGCCGGTCAATGAGACCGCTGGGCAGGTGCCACAAAAGATCGACAACATTCGCAGGTGCTGTCTGGCCACTGCCTTTCAATAAAACAGTGATCAGCTTTTCCAGTTTGGGGCCGATGCCCTGAAGTTTGCCAATGGGCGCAAACAGTGGATTTAGTATCTCAGGCCGCATCTAAAGCACTTTTCGATCATATTGAACCATTTGATGGATCCAAATCAGTTCATTCGGCTAGGCGCAAAGCGTAGCGCGATCTGGTTGATCG
>CAZJUF010000019.1:0-8740 GCA_964549055.1 uncultured Hyphomicrobiales bacterium
TAACGATGCCGTCAGCCACCCGGTTCGGGTTGGCTTTAAGTTCAAGAAATTCAGCCTGAAGCAGAATGGCTTCCTGTAGTTTGTCAAGGTTGGTACCCTTAAGAGCGGATACTTCTATTTCCTGAACATCGCCACCATTGGCCTCGGTCACAACTTCGTACTGCAACAACTCATTGCGCACGCGGGTAACATCAGCTGCCGCCAGGTCAATCTTGTTGACGGCGAGTATCATTGGCACGTTAGCGGCCTTGGCATGATTTATGGCTTCGATAGTCTGCGGCATAACACCATCGTCAGCAGCAACCACCAGAATGACAATATCTGTTACCGATGCACCGCGTTGACGCATGGCGGTAAAAGCTGCATGACCGGGGGTGTCGATGAAGGTGATTTTGTGACCATCAGCGGTCTGTATCTGATAGGCGCCGATATGCTGGGTGATGCCACCGGCCTCACCACTGACAACACTGGTTTTGCGCATGGCATCGAGCAGCGAAGTTTTACCATGATCGACGTGGCCCATGACGGTAACAATAGGGGCGCGCGGCTCCAGGGTTTCCTGGTCATCAACGTCAGCAATAATAGCTTCTTCAACGTCGGCTTCTGACACACGTTTAACCGTGTGGCCAAACTCCTGCACCAGCAATTCAGCGGTATCGGCATCAATCACATCGGTGATCTTGACCATCTGGCCCTGCTTCATCAAAAGCTTGATAAGCTCAACGCCCCGTTCCGCCATGCGGTTGGCAAGTTCCTGTATGGTGATGGCTTCGGGAATGACAACTTCACGAAATACTTTTGCTTGCGGGTCAGATCCCATGCCCTGTCTTTTGGCGCGTTCACGCTTGCGCTTGATGGAGGCGAGACTTCTCTGGCGGGTTCTGTCATCAAGGGCATTGGAAATAGTCAAGCGGCCGCGGCGGCGTTGCGGTTCACCCTTGCGGCTGGGTGCAGCTTTATTGTCTGTATTCTGGCGACCTTTGCGTTTTTCCGCTTCCGGGCGCTTTTCGCGGGCCTTGTCTGTGGATGCCGCATCCTTGGCATCGGGGTTGTCCAGTTTGGCCGCAGCAGCAGAGGCGTCAGCCGCCTGCTTTTTAGCTTCTTCTTCAGCTTTGCGCGCGTCGTCTTCGGCCTGCTTGGCTTCAAGTTCGTCGCGTTCGCGCTTTAAGGTCTCTTCTTTTTTCTGTTGTTCAGCATCAACAACAGCCTGTTTAACTTCTTCGGCTTCGCGCACCCGTGCACTTGCCAGAGCTTTGGCGCGCGCCTCTTTTTCCTCTTCGGTCAATGTTCTGAGAACATTTCCCGAAGAACGCTGTTCGACCACTGGCCGCGGCTTTGGTTTCGGCGCTACGGCCACCTTCGCCTTAACGGGCTCGGGTGGTTTTTCAACCGGTTTTGGCGGCGCTTCGGCGGCACTGCCTGGTGCCGAAATCGTGCGCTTGCGTTTCTTTTCAACCAGAACAGACTTCGAGCGGCCATGGGAAAAGTTTTGCCGCACGTGACCGGCATCGACCGTACGCCTCAAACTCAACGGCTTTCTGCCACCGGCTGTTTCGCTCTGTTCTGTATCTTTAGTGTCGCTCATGCACTTCACTTTCTATGCAGATGGCGGTCCATCCGCGTTTACTTTTCGTCATAGTGTTCCAGCCTTTTTACAGCTGAAACCAGATTAGCGCCATTGCGTTTACACGCTATCGCTGCATGTATCACATTTTCCAGCCCTAAAGCCAAACTCAATTCTACTGTGGTAAAGAAATTTATGGTTGGCACCATATCTGCTTCTTCACCATATACGGACCTCAAACAGTCCTTTATTTTACGTTTGCCATCGGCGGCACCATCACAGGCATGTAACAACACGGTTGTTTGATGCTTGCCAATCTGCCGTTCAACCTTGGCGGCACCACTCACCAGAACGCCCGCTTTTTTGCACATGCTTAACTTGGAGATCGCGTTTTTCCGCAAAAGTTGAGCAATTAATCCAGCAAGGTCTTCGCCCCCTTTAACGGAATTGCCAAATGCCCGTGCAAACACTCCTTTGGTCACTGCCTTTTCTATCGCTGCACGGTTGGCGCTTACCCATGCTCCACGGCCTGGCAGATTGTTTTTCAGATCAGGAACAAGCACATTTTCCGGCGATAACACAATACGAATGAGATCATCCGCGGGCTTGGCCTGGCGCGTTGCCACACACATTCGGGTTTTAACGCTATTCAGTCCTTTAGGCAAATTTTCAACTTTATTCCGTTTCTTCATCTTTCGCTGTTGCATCTTCGTCACCTGGCTCGGCAGCAACTTCGTCGCTATCCCCGCCATGAAGGTCTTCTTCGGTAATCCATCCTGCTTTCACTCGGGCCAGCATAATCATGGCCTCGGCATCAGCCGGGGATATCTCATTTGCCGAGAAAATACCTGCGTGGCGGACAACTTCACCATCTTCGCGTTCAACCCAGCCGGTCAATTCGTCAGTGGCGCAGCCAGCAAAATCTTCCATATTCTTGATGTCATTTTCGCCCAGTTTTACCAGCAACTTTGTTGTCAGACCGGGAATTTCCGATAATTCTTCCGCAACTTTCAGTTCGGTCAGCTTGATTTTGAGTTCATTTTCGTGTTTTTCAATATGTTCGCGCGCACGGGTCTGAAGCTCAACCGCGGTATCTTCGTCAAATCCTTCAATTTCTGCAATCTCCTCCATCGCGACAAACGCGACTTCGTCGATGGTGCTGAAGCCTTCCGATGCCAATAGCTGGGCAATCATCTCATCAACATCAAGAACGGCTGCAAATAATTCACTGCGCTGGGCGAATTCAACCTGACGGCGTTCTGATTCGTCTGATTCCGTCAGAATATCAATATCCCACCCGGTAAGCTGCGACGCCAGTCTGACGTTTTGCCCCCGGCGGCCAATCGCCAGGCTCAATTGTTCATCAGGAACAACAACTTCAATGCGCTCTGCATCTTCATCCAAAATCACCTTGATAACTTCAGCCGGTGCCAGCGCATTGACAATAAAGGTGGCAGCATCCGGTGACCACTGGATGATATCAATCTTTTCGCCCTGCAGCTCGTTAACAACCGCCTGGACACGACTGCCGCGCATACCAACGCACGCACCCACCGGGTCAATTGAGCTGTCGGTGGATAAAACCGCTATCTTGGCCCGGCTGCCGGGATCGCGCGAGACCGATTTAATTTCAATGATACCATCATAAATTTCCGGCACTTCCTGTGAGAACAGTTTGGCCATGAATTGAGGATGGGTGCGTGACAGGAATATCTGCGGTCCGCGCTGTTCTTGACGAACGTCGAAAATATAGGCACGGATGCGATCACCATTGCGGAAATTTTCGCGCGGCAGGGCTTCATCCCTGCGCACAACGGCTTCACCGCGACCGAGATCAACAATAATATTGCCGTACTCAACCCGCTTGACGACGCCGTGCACAATTTCACCGACGCGATCCTTGAATTCTTCATACTGGCGTTCACGTTCAGCTTCACGCACTTTTTGAACAATAACCTGCTTGGCGTTTTGCGCAGCAATGCGGCCAAAATCGACCGGCGGCAGGGGTTCGGAGATAAAATCACCCAATATGGCTTCAGGATTGCGTTTTATTGCCTCTTTGAGAGAAATCTGAACCGCGTCCATTTCGACGGTTTCCACCACTTCCAGCAAGCGTGAAAGCAGAATTTCCCCGGTGGTTGGATCAATCTGGGCGCGGATTTCATTTTCACTGCCATATCGTGAACGCGCAGCGCGCTGAATAGCGTCTTCCATGGCACCGATCACAACCATTCGGTCAATGGCCTTTTCGCGCGCGACACTATCGGCTATCTGCAACAATTCTAACCTGTTGGCGCTAATTCCTAATTGTGACATGGCATTTTCTCCACTCAATCCTGTCTGGTTTTGCTGCTCTTCATCGCAGCTGCAATAAGTTGATCTGTTAAAACCAATCGCGCGGTTGAAAGTATCTCGAAGGGCAACTCAACATTTGTCTCTCCCTCATCGCTACTTGCTTCAACAACAACTGATCCATCCTTGAAACCTTTGACAATCCCCCGATAGCGTTTGCGCCCTTCGAACGACTGCGTCAATTCAATTTTTGCCTCATGATTCTTCCAGCGTTCAAAATCACCGGGCCGGACCAGAGGCCGATCAATTCCGGGCGACGATACTTCGAGAAAATATTCGCCCGGCAATATATCCTCAACATCAAAAATCGGTGACAAAGTGCGGCTTACAGCTTCGCAATCACCAACTTGCATCGTCCCATCCGGCCGCTCTGCCATAACCTGCAAGGTGCAACCATTTTCGCCGGTCAATCTTATCCGCACCAACCGGTAGCCCATATCTTCCAGCACCGGCTCGGCCAGTTGAGCAATCTTTCGAGCAGCACCGGTTTCGCTTTCTAACCGGGCTTCCGTTGTGGTGTCCATTGTACAGGTCCTTGAACAGATGCCTGGCATCCATTCATTTTTCGACAATAAAAAAAGCGGACCCGCAGGCCCACTGTATACAAATCGAAATTGAATTCAGTTCTTACCTACGCCTAATACACCCATATGCGTAAGAACTGCAAGCTTTTGTTACTTGATACAGGCGATTGTCAAATAAGTAGAAGCGCGCCCGGCCCTGGCAGCCTTTTCTTCATAGCGGGTCCGCGGCCTTTCCATGGGCTCGATGTCGACCAATTCAAAGTATTGGTTATCGGCAATGTGACCTTTCGTCCAGGTAATATAATCGGCGATATCGCTGGCAAAGCAGAGATGTGCCCCGGGTATCATCACCCGGGCCAGCTGGTTCAAAGATTTCTGATTAATAAAGCGCCGCTTGTGATGACGCTTTTTTGGCCACGGATCAGGAAACAGCACATAGGCCTTTTCCAGACTTGATTCGGGCAGACGGTCCAGGAGGTCGCGGGCGTCATCATCGCAAATTCGGATATTTTCCAGTTTTGCCTCCTCAATGGCGGTGAGAAGCTTTACCACGCCATTGATAAAGGGCTCGCAACCGATAAATCCAACGTCTTGCGCTCTTTGGGCCTGCCAGATGAGGTGTTCGGCACCGCCAAAACCGATTTCGAGATGAAAGCGGCTAAACTTGCCGCAAAACAATTCTGCCAGTTGCCCGGCGTCCTTATAGACAGCAGAATTTTCTATTCCAACTTGTGGCAGAAGCTCATCAATGAGGCGTTGCTGGCGCGGGCTTAAAGGTGATCCCTGTCTACGCCCGAACAACCGGTATTCTGTGAACTGATCTTGGGTCATAACGTCTTGTACCAAAAGCGGGGGCACTTATTACCGTCATACCGGCGAAAGGCCGGTATCCAGCGCCCCGAGTTCATGCCGGGCTGCCTGGATACCGGCTTTCGCCGGTATGACGGGGAAGAAGGCAGGCTTGGAGCCCTTTTACAAAAAACCCTTAAAGATGGACCGGGAGAATTCAGCCAATGGTTGATTTCAGCTGATCCGTCAGATCGGTTTTTTCCCAGGAAAATCCGCCATCTTCATCCGGTATGCGGCCAAAGTGGCCATAGGCGGCGGTACGTTCGTAAATCGGGCGGCTCAATGAAAGGTGCTCCCGGATGCCGCGCGGGCTCAGGTCCATAACATCAGCGATAGCCCGTTCAATTCTGGCGTCCGCTACTTTTCCGGTGCCATGGGTATCCACATACAATGATAGTGGCTTGGAAACCCCGATCGCATAGGAAAGCTGAATTGTGCATTTATCTGCCAGATCGGCTGCAACCACATTTTTTGCCAGATAGCGCGAGGCGTAAGCAGCGGAGCGGTCTACTTTGGTCGGATCCTTGCCGGAAAATGCACCACCGCCATGCGGCGCGGCACCACCATAGGTGTCGACAATAATCTTGCGCCCGGTCAACCCGGCGTCACCATCGGGTCCGCCAATTACAAATTTTCCGGTCGGGTTGACATAAAACTCATCCTCGCCACACATCCAGCCTTGCGGCAAGGTGCTTTCGACAAAAGGTCTGACCAGTTCACGCACTTCGTCCTGCGACAGATCTTCTCTATGTTGAGTTGATACAACGATGGAGGTAGCACGGACAGGTTTGCCACCTTCATATTGCAGGGTCACCTGGCTTTTGGAATCGGGGCCAAAGCCCAGATTTGCATCGCCGTGACGCGCAATTGCCATCGCCTCGAGAATTTTATGCGAATAAAAAATCGGCGCCGGCATCAAAACCGCGGTTTCGCGACAGGCATAGCCAAACATTATTCCCTGGTCGCCGGCACCCTCATCCTTGTTGCCGGCGGCGTCCACTCCTTGTGCAATATCGGCAGACTGCTGGTGTACATGAACGGAAACTTCGGCGTTTTCCCAGTGAAAACCGTCTTGTTCATAACCAATTGCCTGAACCGCGTTGCGGGCAGCGCGTTCCATTTTTTCAGGCGTTATCGTATCCGGCCCCCGGACTTCGCCAGCAAGGACGATGCGATTGGTTGTTGTCAGGGTTTCTACAGCTACTCTGGAAGCCGGATCGGCATCCAGAAACAAATCAACAATGGCATCTGATATCCGGTCACAAACCTTATCGGGATGGCCTTCTGAAACTGATTCACTGGTAAACTGGAAGTTTTCTCTCGCCACGCACCTGCTCCTACGCATTAATTATAAGGAATTTTCTTCACCACACTAAAAAGTGCCGCGTTGTTCTGGCAGGCTTTATCATTTCGGTCAAGTTTGTAGCTGAAATTGGCGTTATTCAAATTCATCCGAAGAGTTTTTTTGTTGGGCGACAATCGCCCGCACCAACTCAATGAATTTACGACGGACTTCGCTGCCTTCAATCTCGGCAAAGGCCTTATTCAGCTGAATTCCCTCAGAACTGCCGAGAAAATCCATCAAAGGAGCTTCTGAAACACTTTCAGAAAAACCATCTACTGTTTCTGAGGCAGAGGGATCGGGCAGTCCATCGAAGAAAAAATCTACCGGCACTTTTAATATTTCGCCGATTTGATAGAGCCTGCTTGCGCTGACGCGATTTGCCCCTTTTTCATATTTTTGCACTTGCTGGAATGTAAGGTCGAGCCTTTCGCCAAGATTTTCCTGACTCATTCCCTGAAGAACTCTGCGCATGCGCAATCGAGCGCCAACATGAACATCTATTGGATTGGGATTTTTCTTTACCATTACTCGTCTCAAAATTCTATATTTTAGGCAATACTACGGCCATAAGTTTTTCATGTGATAATAAAAACGCCCCGGTCATTTCTAGACCTCAACAGCAAACCGGTCAAGTGGGTTGCATGAAGTTGCTGACGGAAGGTAATTATTCGTCAAAAATGATTAATTTTATGAATAGTGCTCCAAAAATAAATTACGATGCCTGGGTAATCAAAAGCCTAATTTGAACGATTTTGCCGCCATGCCCAAGTGATTCGGATAAACAGCAAAGCCAAAATCATGAGAAAGAAAATATTGTTACCCCACTTGCTGAAGAAAGTTGGCTCAAGTGCTACCGGCAATGATCCATCGATAACGCCGGACCTGCCCAGGTCAAGCTGCTGCAAAATTCGGCCGTAAGGGTCAATGATGGCGGAAATTCCGGTGTTGGCTGCACGCACCACAGGCAGACCTTCTTCAATTGCCCTGACGCGCACCTGCTGCAAATGTTGATAAGGGCCTGCGGTTTCACCAAACCAGCCATCATTGGTCACGTTAACAATCCAGCCGGGTCGGGAATCCTTTGCAGTTACCTGTCCGGGGAAAATTGCCTCGTAACAGATCAGCGGCGACATTGCCGGTGCTCCCGCCACCGCCATGGTGACCGGACCGGGACCGCTGGCAAAACTTCCCGGTAACGTCACCATTTGACGCAACCCCAGTTTATTCAACCATTCTTCAAAGGGCAACTTCTCACCAAAGGGCACCAGATGAAATTTATCATATCGCCCGGTTATCTTGCCGCTGCCATTGAGGGTAAAGACGCTGTTATAGTAGGTTGAGTTTTGATCATCGCTTCGGGTGCGCCTTATTCCACCTGTTATCAACGTTGCCTTGTCAGGCAAAATGGCTGCAATGGCGGACAGCACATCCTGGCGTTCATCGAGCAAAAAAGGCAAAGCACTTTCCGGCCAGATGATATGGGTGGCATCGGCAATTCCCATGTTCTTTGGCGATGTTGCTATGTCGCTCAATTCGAGATAGCGCGAGAAAATACGCGATGCATTTTCAGGCTTCCATTTTTCACTTTGCTTGATATTGGGCTGGACGATGCGCAGCGATACACCCGGCACAAATGCAGCTTCGCTGGTTGCCAGCCGCCAGCCGCCAAATCCAAACAGGGCGAAAAATAAAACCAGCATCGAGACAGGGCCGATTAGTCTTTTTTGCCAGGATCGTATTACCTGAAAATCACTGTCCGCCAGTGCTGCCGGGGCAGACGTGATCATGACCGTTAGCAGGCTCAAGGCATATATTCCAAAGACTGACGTTGACTGGGCAATAAACTCGTTGGCGGCAAATGAATACCCAACAGTGTTCCAGGGAAAGCCGGTGAAGGCAATGCCGCGTATCCACTCAAACGCGGCCCATATGGTTGCGAACACCATTATTCGCAAAAATCCTGAACTCCACAACAGATGTGCCACGGCACAGCTGAGACCGGTAAAAATCGCCAGCCCCAGTGGCAGTGCGACGACCGCGAAAGGCAGCATCCAGGCAAAGGTCTCGGCCTCGACCAGAAAGGCTGCGCCAATCCAGTACAGGCCA
>CAZJUF010000019.1:8840-15223 GCA_964549055.1 uncultured Hyphomicrobiales bacterium
AAGCGAAAGGCTATTGAATTCATCAGTTAATACACCGGAAATTCCGGCACCATTTTAAGTGTTAAACCTTGGAAATGTACCTGATTCGCCGGATTTAACCCAGTGACACAACCGTGAAGACCGGCCCTTGTCCCTTATAATTTGGGCTTTTTTGTGCTGCTTATGCGCACTTTGCCAATTCTGCGCGGATCGACTTCAAGAACTTCAAATTCCAGCCCGCAGTCATGCGCAATCAACTCACCGCGCAGCGGTATTCTTCCTGCCAGTGAAAACACCATACCCCCCAGAGTATCGATATCCTCATCATGCTCATTGGTCAGATCGACACCGAGCAGCTGTTCCAGATCTTCGATCAGCACTCTTGCATCAGCCGTATAAGAGCCGTCATTGTTGGGATGAATGAGGGGGCCATCCTGAGTGTCGTGCTCATCTTCAATCTCGCCGACGATTTCCTCAACCAGATCTTCAATCGAAACCAGCCCATCGGTGCCACCATATTCATCGACCACAATCGCCAAATGAATATGAGTGGCTTGCATTTTAACCAATAGATCGGCTGCGGGCATGGACGGTGGTACGTACAGAACTTCTCTTTTCAAAGAAATTTCGCTCAGCGGCAAGGTTAGGTCAATTCTGCTCAAATCGATTGAAGGCGTTTCTTCATGTGCCGATTTGCCATTACCATTTTTGCCGTTTTTACCGTTCTTTTTAACCCGGGCTGAACCGGCAACGGCCATCCAGCTAAACAGGTCCTTGATGTGGACCATGCCGAGAGGATCGTCGAGGGTGTCATGATAGACCGGCAACCGGGAATGGCCAGCCTGCTGGAAAACAGAAATAATCTGTTCCAGCGTAGTTGTATCCTCAATAGCGATAATATCGGCGCGCGGTACCATCACATCTTCAACCCGAAGCTCGCCGAAATCCAGGATATTGAGCAGCATTGAGCGCTCTTCAGGCGAAATCGCGCCGGCCTCGGTTTCATGCTGTTCAATCACATCTTCGAGGCTTTCGCGCAAACTGGTGTCCGAGGCCATGCCAATGGAGCTGCGCAGTCGCGTTATAATTCTTGCCAGCAAAGACTTGTCTTCGCCAATGGCGGGCTCATTTGTGCCCGACGTCGGGTTTGCCGGTATTTCGTTCATCTTAATCTCCGGGATCAAACAGTCCTTCTCAATGCATTTGAGAATATGGGTTTTCGATCCCTAACCCTTTCAAAATATTTATTTCCACAAGCTCCATATCATCGGCAGTCTTGTCATTCTGGTGATCATACCCCAAAAGATGTAAAACACCGTGAACAATCAAATGCGACACATGATTGTCGAAGTTTTTTCGTTGCTGTTGAGCTTCGGTGTTAATGGTCTGAAAACTCAACACAATGTCGCCTAACAGAAAATCCCGATCCTGAGATGGTGCATCAATCTCACCACCAAACGACAATACATTTGTCGGCTTGTCCTGACCCCGGTAGGTTAAGTTCAATTGGCGAATGGCTTCATCGCAGGTAAGCAATACACTCAGCTCGGCATGGTCCTTGAATTCATCCTCGCGCTCACAAACAGCAGCAAGGGCTGCGGTTTTAATCAGGCTTTCCAACGCATCCAGCTTTGACCAGGCATCATATTCAATTGTGATATCGATCAACATGGCTATTTTTTCTGACCCAGTCGATCGTAAGCCCTGACGATGTCGGCAACAAGGGAATGCCTGACAACATCAACATCTGTGAAAGCCACGTGGGCAACAGCATCGAGATTGCCCAACAGATCAACCGCCTGAGACAGGCCCGATTTTATCCCTGAGGGCAGATCGGTCTGGCTCGGGTCGCCGGTAATCGCCATATATGAGCCTTCGCCCAGACGGGTTAAAAACATTTTCATCTGCTGAGTGGTGCAATTTTGCGCTTCATCTAGAATTATGAATGCATTGGACAAGGTGCGCCCGCGCATAAAAGCCAGCGGGGCAATTTCAATTTCACCGGTTTCCATGCCGCGCACAACCTTGTCTGACGACATCATGTCGTAAAGCGCATCAAACAACGGGCGCAGATAAGGATCGATTTTCTCGCGCATGTCGCCGGGCAAAAACCCCAGCCGCTCACCCGCCTCAACTGCTGGACGCGACAGGATTATGCGATCAACTTTGCCCGCTTCCAGTGCCGCAGCAGCAACGGCAACAGCAATATAGGTTTTGCCCGTACCCGCCGGGCCAGTGCCAAAGGTAAGCTCGCGGGTTTGCAATGCCTGAATATACTCAGCCTGCGCTGATGAGCGCGGCGTTACCGTGCGCCGCCGTGTATCTATGCGCACAGCGCTGGTAAACAATTGCTTGCCGCCAGCACCTTCGCTCACCGGCAACAGCGCCATTCTGATAGCGCCTTCCACATCACCGGGACCAACGTCGAGGCCTTGTGACAATCTGTCGTAAAGATCATCCAGAACCTGTTTGGCGCTTTGGCAATCTTCCGGGGCACCGGTTATGGCTATAATATTGCCACGCGGTGCCGCCACAATGTCAAGCCGGGTTTCAATCAGGGCCAGATGCTCATCATGTTTGCCAAGCAGGGCTGACAGCAGGTGATTGTCTTCAAAGATCACTTCTATGGTTTCGCCCGAGGCGCCTTTTTGTTGCCACCGCGGTTTAACCTTTGGGTTTGCACCTTTTCTCGAGCGCTTTTTGATCGATGATTTTGTCTGGCTCAAAGTACTGCACCCTCGTTCAAAACTTCAGGGCGGACGCTGGACCCGCTTTGCGCGCTGTCGCCAGCGCACAGCCCGGATAAAGAATTGGTGCCAACTTGTGTGATATCGACATTTTGTATCGACCCGATATATTCTTCAGGCGCATCGGCATGGACGGGCTGCAAATATGGTGATCTGCCAACCAGTTGCCCATCATTGCGGCCCTTGCCGGTGAATAAAACAGGTATTTTACGGCCCATGCAGTTGTGATTGAAAGTGTGCTGTTGCTGGCGTAAAAGCACCTGCAATTCGCTCAGGCGTTCGGATTTTACATGTTCTTCAACCTGGGGTTCCATGTCAGCCGCCGGTGTTCCCGGCCGCGGGCTGTATTTAAAGGAAAAGGCCTGCGAATATTCCATATCGCGCACCAGTTGCATGGTGGCGGCAAAATCCGCGTCACTTTCACCGGGAAACCCGACAATGAAATCCGATGACAGCGCAATATCAGGCCGGGCATCGCGAATGCGTTTTATCACATCATAATAAATTGCCGTTGTATGTTTGCGGTTCATGGTCGCCAGAATTTTGTCCGAGCCTGATTGTACCGGTAAATGCAGATACGGCATAAGCTGTGGCAAATCGCCATGGGCCGCGATCAGCACATCGTCCATATCAAGCGGATGGCTGGTGGTATATCTCAGACGCTCAAGACCCGGCACATCGGCCAGCGCATAAAGCAGACGGCCTAAAGACCAGCTGTCACCATCTGGTCCAATACCATGATAGGCATTGACGTTTTGGCCCAGCAACGTGATTTCCTTGACGCCTGAGGCACACAGCCGCGTGGTTTCTGCCACAATTTTCTCAACCGGCCGTGAAAACTCAGCCCCGCGCGTATAAGGCACCACGCAGAAGGTGCAAAACTTGTCGCACCCCTCCTGTACCGTCACAAAAGCGGTGGGTCCGCGGGCAATTATCTGAGCACTCTTGGCGGCCGGGATTTTTTCAAATTTATCGTCCGCGGGAAAATCAACTTCAAGCAGCCCGCGTTCGCCCTCTTCGATTTTTCTGATCAACTCCGGCAGCCGGTGATAGGCCTGAGGGCCAACCATCAGATCAACAATCGGTGCCCGCGCCATCATTTCTTCACCTTCGGCCTGGGCCACACAACCGGCAACACCGACGATAGTGGTTTTGCCGTTTGCCGATCTTTGCTGTTTGATTTTTCGGACGCGGCCAAGTTCGGAATAAACCTTCTCCGCTGCTTTTTCACGGATATGGCAGGTGTTTAAAATCATGATGTCGGCGTCGTCTGAAACCTCAGTCATTTCATAACCCAGCGGCGACAAAACATCGGCCATACGCTCGGAATCATAGACATTCATCTGGCAGCCATAGGTTTTGATATATAGTTTTTTCGTCTCAGACATTCAGGTTTCCGTACTCACAATGTAGGTTTTGCCGCATTTTGTTCAACGTCTGGCGCAATTTCGTCGATAGGTCTACCAAAAATTGCAGCCAGCATGCCGCGTTTTACTTTTGCTTCGCAATATTTCGCCAGCGCCTTGCGATTTCCGATCTGCCCCACGGTTACCGCTTCATGCACATGGATGGTGACATCGCAAGGGCCAAGCTTCATTACTTCCCATATGTGCGGCGCAATTTCCATATCGCCATACCAGGCAAAATAAGGGCGATACTGGCGGCCCATGGGCAGCCCGTGCAACCTTGTATAAGCGATGGAAACAGGTTGAACCTTTATCGAGCGCACCGCACCGCCAAGCAAATCAGAAACCGGAACTTCAGCCGCACTCATCAACGCGCTTCTGAACGGCAGCACCCGATTGCCATCACTGCTTGTGCCTTCCGGGAACAACACCAGAATATCTCCCTGGTCAAGACGTTTGCGCATATTTTCTTTAAACTCACCCGTTGCCGTTCTTTTTTCACGGTCAACAAACAAACATCGTTGCAACTTGGCAAACAGACCAAAAACCGGCCACAGTGCCACTTCTTTTTTTGCAATAAATGACAATTCGGTCAAAGAGCCAAACACGCTGATATCAAGCCAGGAGCAATGATTTGCGACAATCAGACATGGCCCTTCGACCATTTGGCGGCCGACCAGACGAACCTTCACACCCAGTATTTTCAGACTGAGCCGGTGAAACACAATGGGGATAAACCCCGACCGGTTTGGCAACAGCTTGAATATGATCAATTGTAAGATAAGCAAAGGTATTGTCGCCAAAACCAGAACGATTAAACGGCATCCGGCCCGGAAAGTTGTCATAAGCGCGCCTGCGGTTTTCTCTGCACGCATGCCAGACCCGCACAATACAAATCGATTATAAATTCAAATCTACTCAATACCAGTTTCCACCAGTTGCTATTTTTTTTCTTCCGCACTTTCCAGCGGGACACAGTAGAGCTCAAGGCGATGATCTACAAGCTTATAGCCCAGCTCGGTGGCAACAAGCTCCTGCAGCTTTTCGATCTGATCGTTACTGAACTCAATCACCGTGCCACTTTCCATATCAATGAGATGGTCGTGATGGTCGTTTGAGACCTGCTCATAACGTGAGCGGCCATCGCGAAAATCATGGCGCTCGACAATACCGGCATCTTCAAACAGACGCACCGTGCGATAGACTGTTGCAATCGAGATGCGGCTGTCTATTTTTGCGGCGCGCGAATGCACTTCATCCACATCGGGATGATCATCCGCATCAGAAAGGACGGTTGCAATTACGCGGCGCTGGTCCGTCATCCGCATGCCGTGTTCGATGCATAATCTTTCGATCCTGCTCATTTTCGTCAAACTCTCCAATACCCCAGCCTTCTATATCCTAAATTGATCTTTATGAATAGGCCATGATAATCGCAGCTTCAGCCGCATTTCCACGTTTGCGGTAATATCCCGGTCTTTCTCCCACCCGGTTAAAACCGCATGCCTGATAAAGACCAAGGGCGGGCTGGTTATTCTGCCCCACTTCGAGAAAAATCCTGGGCCGCTCCGGCGTGTTACAATCGGCAATTAACGCATTTAATATGCGGGTGGCGATTTTTTGGCCACGGTGTTGCGGGTCGACGCAAAGGGTCAGTATTTCCATCTCATCACCGGCACTTCTCACCAGAATAAACCCTAATGGCGTAGTTTGAGCATTTAAGGCAATAAGCCCGCCGGTGCCGGGATGGTTCAGCAATTGCACGAACTCAAGCGCCGCCCACGGGCTTTCAAACGATGTTCGATGCAGCACTTCAAGCACTTGGGCATGAGCGCTGCTGATTTTTTCAATTTGCACGCTTTCGGAAAAGGTTTTTGAATGTTCAGTCATGTCAAACGGTTGGCTGGCCGATGACTTGCGGCTTGGCATCCGGCATACGCAAATACAGTGGATCAGGCGGTGTTTCACCGGGTACCAAATTTTTAAAAGCCTGAGCAAAACAGGCTGCATTGGGGTTCGTATGTTGCGTTGTCACCATCCAGTCTTGTGGCGCAGGAATGCCATTGGCATGGACCAGGCCCGCACCTGATCCCATAAGGATTAACGGCCCGGTTTCCCACGGCTCCAGCCAACTGTCCAGACCATCAACATCAATCACCGCTGGTGCGCAAAGCGGATTTAAGTCGCCATCAAACACTTGACCATATGCCTGATTGCGCCGGGCATCGATAATAACCGCCACCGGACAGGG
>CAZJUF010000020.1:0-11027 GCA_964549055.1 uncultured Hyphomicrobiales bacterium
CGTGCTGGTGAAATGGCCGGGTCCATGGAAATCGTCGACCTGTCACAAATCGCCAAAGACGTTGCCGAACTTTACGATCCGGTCATTGAAGCTGAAGGTGGCAATCTCAAGGTTGAAGCTGAGGAAGAAGTAAACATCAAAGCCAACAGGCAGTTGCTTGCCCAGGTTGCCGCCAACCTGCTCGACAATGCGGTTAAATATGGTCTTGCCGCAGACACCAAAAACATCACCATATCAACCATGGTCCTAGACGATAAAGCCATTTTCACCGTCGCAGACAGTGGCACCGGCATCAGTGAACAAGACCGCGACCGCGCCACTGAAAGGTTCGTGCGCCTCGAAGCCAGTCGCTCACAACCCGGCAGCGGTCTGGGTTTAAGCCTGGTAAAAGCCGTCACCGATCTGCACGGAGGTGAATTGAAGTTTGCAGACAATCAACCGGGCCTGAAAATCTCGCTTGTTTTTCCTGTCGATGGGACGGAGTAGGGACGCCACCCCTCATCCGACGCCTTCGGCGCCACCTTCTCCCGCAAGGGGAGAAGGAAGGGTTTTATCTCTACTTTCCTTCTCCCCTTGCGGGAGAAGGTGGCGCCGAAGGCGTCGGATGAGGGGTTTGAAATAAAAAAGCGAAAATGCATTATTCAGCCGCGCTTGACACCTCAACACTCACCGCTTGTGGCCTCAAATGCGGCAGCGCAAGCGTTGCGGTGAAGATTCCCGCTGACGCCATGGCCAGTATCGTGAACAAGGTATCGAAACCCCAGTTGGCGTGTATCCAGGCGATGAAGGGGACGGTCACGGCTAAAACGGTGAAGGTGACCACGTAGCGCGCAGCAAACACGCGGCTGCGCCATTCGTCCTTGGTGATGCGACCGAGCAACACATCATTTATCGGTATCTGACCAAAAACCACCAGCATGAAGGCGCAGGCGACCAGCACGGCGGCCATATCATTGAGGCCGGGCATGGCGGCGAAAAATATCGCCTGACCCAGGCTCACACCCATGAACACATAACGCAGGGAATATCTATCAAGCAGATAGCCCACAACCACCTGGGCCAGCGCTGCCAGAGAAAATACAATAAACGCATACCAGCCGATCATGGTGGCGGAAGATGCAATCGAGCCAAGGCGTTCATCAAACACTTTTGGCAGGGAAAACGTGGTGCTCTGGAAAATCAGACCGCCAAGTGCTGTGGTCATGAATACCAAAACCAGCACGCGTAAAAACACATGTTTTTCAAGCGTTACCGGAGCTTTGGCTGCTTTTTTGGCAACGGCTACGGTGGCTGATTTCTCCGCAACACTCGCCCGGCAAAACATCCAGTAATAAATAATACCGGCAAATATCGAAAATACACCGGGCCAGATAAAAGCCGCACGCCAGCCGTTGTAATCAATAAACATGCCGGTGATGAGAGCCGCACTGCCAACGCCGAGATTGCCATAAATACCGTTGAGCGCAATCGGCATGCCGGTTTTTTCGCGACCGGCTATGACCAGCGGCAGGCCAACGGGGTGGTAAATGGCGGCAAACATGCCCACCAGGAACAGGGCAACGGCTATCTGAACCGGGCTGGTGGCCAAAGACGCCAGTATCGAGCTTACCCCCATACCGATGAAAAACACGGCAAGCATGTTTTTGCGGCTCCATTTGTCAGCCAACCAGCCTGAGGGAAAGGTGAACACCGCAAAGGCGACGAACCCCGGTGTGGCATAGGGAATGAGTTCAGAGTAACTCAATCCCCACTCGCGGTTTAGCGCCAGAGCGGCAACGGTCGCAAACACCAGCATGAAAAAATGATCGAGGAAATGCCCGATGTTGAGGAAGGCAAAGTGAAATTTTTTGTACATATGAAAAACATCTGCTTTCGGTTTCAGCACCATGGGTCAGTTTCACCATTTTAATCTTGACTGACTGTCGATGTCATGTCAAATTTCGTCGAAATTACGCCAAATAGATTTTTGAAACCGATGACATCCATGGTTCGCAGCACCCGCCCGGAGGATTATCAAGACCTTTCCTGCCCGGTTGCAGTTATGGCCAAGAGTTTTGCCGCTGGCTTTGAAACACCGCTCCATCATCATACCCGTGATCAGTTGATTTACGCTCAAAGCGGTGTGATGCGTGTACACAGTGAACGTGAAACCTGGATCGTCCCGCCCAAACGCGCGGTTTATATTGTGGCAGGTATTGCACACAAGGTGGCCATGCGCGGCAATGTTGAAATGCGGACATTGTATATAGACGCAAATTGTTCACCGAACCTGCCAAAGTCGATTACCGCACTTGAAGTCAGCACGCTTTTACGGGCGCTTATATTAAGCCTGCTGAACGAACCCCTTGATTACGGCAATGTCAGTCGCGGTGGCGATATGGTGCGATTGATTCTTTCTGAAATCACGCGAGCCAGGAGATTGTCTTTGGGAATTCCCATGCCCAAAGACATTCGCCTGCGCACGTTGTGCGACGCCTTGTTGCGGCAACCTGAACGCAGCGAAACCCTGGAGGAATGGTCGTTGATTGTCGGTGCGTCAGTGCGCACGTTGTCGCGATTATTCTCCAGTCAAACCGGCATGAGTTTTACAGCCTGGCGCCAACGGGTGCGATTTCACAATGCCATGGAGGCTTTGGTCGGCGGTGAACCAATTGCTAAGGTTGCTCACAAAAACGGCTACTCAAGCCCAAGTGCTTTTACGCATTCTTTCCGTAAAACCTTTGGAGTTACTCCCAGTAGTCTGGGGTCCGGGCCCTACCCTTCATTTAACAAGCCTTAATTGTCTTTTGTTATGTTCTATCTATGGGCAAGTTTGGGTTTTTTAGAAATGGTGATGATGTTCCTGATAAAAATCGGGGCATGAAGAGGCCTAAAATCGGTATTGCGCTGGGCTCCGGTGTAGCGCGCGGCTGGGCGCATCTTGGTGTACTCAAACGCCTGGGCGAGCTTGGATATGAGCCTGATATCGTTGCTGGCACTTCCATGGGCGCGCTTATTGGCGGGTGTTATGCAGCGGGCACCCTGCAACAGCTCGAAGCCTTTGCCCTGGGGCTTACCCGGCGCCGCGTGTTCGGGCTGCTCGATTTAACCCTGAGTGGCAGCGGCTTGATTGCCGGGACAAAACTGACACAACTTCTCAACAAGCATCTTGGTCATCTCAACATTGAGAACCTGGAAAAGGAATTTGTCGGCATCGCCACCGAACTTGCCACCGGTCATGAAATCTGGCTGCGGCAAGGCCCGCTGGTTGAAGCCATGCAGGCATCATACGCCTTGCCGGGTATTTTCAAACCGGTAAATGTTGGCGGCATCTGGTTGATGGACGGGGCTTTGGTCAATCCCATTCCGGTTTCTGTCTGCCGCGCCATGGGTGCGCGGCTGGTGATTGCCGTTAATCTCAACACCGATGCTTTTGGGGCTGGAACGGTGATACAAAACACCGGCATTAATGGCGAAGATGATGACGAAACAGCCGCCAACGATAGCGATTCTTCTTTTGCAACGACGCTTAAACGCCGGTTTTTTGGCCGCAATGACACCCCCGACCCCGGTATTTCAGATGTTATGATGGCTGCTTTTAACATATCGCAGGACAGACTGGCGCGTTCCAGACTGGCGGGAGACCCGCCTGATGTCATGATTACGCCCAGAGCCGGACAGATTGGCATTTTTGATTTTGACAAGGCCAAAGAATCAATTGAAATCGGTCGCGACGCCGTAGACAAGGCACTGCCCTACCTGGAAGAAGCCGTTGAAGTGCTCAAACAACACGCCTAGAGTGCTTGATGCGGTTTTTATCAACCGGTGGTGATGTATTCGCGCATGGCGTCGGCTACTGATTGCGCTTCGGCTATGCGCATTTTGACCACGTCGCCAATAGAAATGACGCCGTCAAGCTTGCCGTCATTGACAACTGGCAAATGGCGAAAACGGCCTTTTGTCATTTTCTCCATGAGATTTTCTATTGTTTCACTGTCCTGACAGGTGATGACATTCTGCGTCATGAATTTTGACACCGAACGCAGGAGAACTTCTGCACCGTTATTGGCGATGGCTTTGACAATATCGCGTTCGGAAACGATACCATCAACACTGGTTCCGTCCTCAGAGACAACAATCACGCCGATTTTGTTAGCAGAAAGCATTCTGGCAACATCCAGCAAACTGGAACTGCCCTGGATGGTGACGACATTGCGGCCTTTTTCACCGAGTATGTTTGCGACACTCATAAAGTTCCTCCTTTAGTTTGGCTGGCAGCACTGTTGTGCCAACGGCCAACTGTTTTGATTTCCCCCGTCAAAAGCGTCAAATTTGCCTCCTTTTGCCGGGCAAAACGGTTGTATTGACACCTGATAACGATCCCTTGGTTGAAATGATGCGATAAGTTGCACCTGTTTGACAAGCATTGTTTATTTGAGCCAACCGCCCAAACGTTTAATCGCCTGTTCAACACTTTGGGTTGATCCGGCAAAAGACAGCCGAATATACTGAGCGCCGCGGGCATGGTCGAAATCAGCACCGGGGGTTACGGATACGCCAATTTCCTTAAGCATTTTCTGGGCAAAACCGTAGCTGTCATTGGTGAATTTTCTAACGTCGGCATAGAGATAAAACGCACCATCAACCGGCAGAAATTCATCCAGACCGATCAACGGCAACTGCTGGCGCAGGATATCGCGGTTGGTGGCATAGACGGCTTTTCGCTGCTCAAGCTCTTCGGTTGCGTCAAACGCTGCGATAGCTGCAATTTGCGAAAGTGTTGGTGCCGAGATAAACAGGCTTTGCGCCAGTTTTTCCAGCGGCCGCACCAGACGCTCGGGCACCACCATCCAGCCAATACGCCATCCGGTCATGCAAAAATACTTCGAAAAACTGTTAATGATGATGGCGTCATCGCTGAACTGAAGTGCTGTTGCTGCTTCCATCTCGTAGTTCAGTCCATGATATATCTCGTCTGAAATAAACCAAAGCCCGAGTTGTTGACATTTTTCGACCACTGCCTTCAAGGCATCGGGCCTGATCATGGTGCCGGTGGGATTATTGGGGCTGGCCAGCAACACTCCCTGAATGGAACATTCGTCATGCAAGCGGTCAATGTCATTCACGTCCGGCACCCAGCGGTTGGCGGCGGTGGTTTCAATCGCCGGGGTTGCAACACCGAGCGCATTGAGGATGTTGCGATAGGCGGGATAGCCCGGCGTCGGCAGGGCTACTTTATCGCCCGCTTCAAAAGCTGCCAGAAACGCCAGGATAAAGCTGCCGGACGATCCGGTTGATACCACAACGCGTTCAGGGCTAACCGAAACGCCATATTTTTCCTGGTAGTAGGTGGCAATTCTTTGGCGCAATGCCGGCAGGCCCAGGCTTTCAGTATAGCCCAGTTTTTCGCTATCAAGAGCGGACTTTGCTGCCTCGATGACGCTTTGGGGTGCTCCGGTTCCCGGCTGGCCTGCGGCCATGTGCACGATCTCTTCACCGGCACTTTCAAGCTCGTTGGCACGGCGCAACATGTCCATGACCAGAAAGGCATCTACACCACTGCGTTTCGATACACCGGGCTGCTGCGTCATTTGGCTTAACTCCGATTTGAAAATCTTCTTACAAAATTTCCCCTGCTTTACCCTGAGTTGGCAAAATGTGCCACCCCTGCCTTAGTTAAGCTATATTTTCAGGCCTGTAATTGACCCAATCCTTGCGTCCATAGCCCTTTTCGTCTTATTTGAAGGCTTAATTTTATAATTTTTGACTTTGGCCACTCATCCCTTATGACTTTGATTGAAACCACCTATCGGAAATTTTTGGGAAATCTGCGGATTTTCCTGACTGTTGTGCTTGGGCTTTCTTTAGCCGTGATCACGCCCACCGGGGCTGCGGCAAAAGGTTCCATTCGCGATTCTGAAATAGAAAACCTGCTGCGGGATTATCTAAACCCAGTTTTCAAGGCCGCCGGGCTCAAACCCAGAGCCATACAGATAATTCTCATCAGCGATGGCTCGATTAACGCATTTGTTTCCGGTGGCCAGCGTATTTTTGTTCATACCGGGTTGTTGATGGCGGCTAAAAACCCCAATCAGCTTATCGGTGTTCTGGCGCATGAAACCGCCCATATCGCCGGTGGTGATCTGTCGCGATTACGGCGCCAGATTGACAAGGCATCTACCGCTTCCATCATCGGTGCCCTGCTAGGTGTTGCTGCGGCTGTGGGCGCTGCTGCTGCAGGAGGTGGTAATTCAAGTCAGGCAGGGGTTGGTATTTTGACCGGTGCGCAATCCATCGGGCGGCGATCACTTCTACAATATCAGCGTTCCCAGGAAGCCAGAGCAGATCAGGCAGCCTTTAAATACCTCGATCGCACCGGGCAATCGGCGCGTGGCATGATTGAGATGTTTCAAACACTCGCCGACAATTCGCTTTTGAGCCTGCGCAATGTCGACCCCTACTCTTTAACCCATCCCGTACCGCGTGCACGTATTGCCTTTCTTGAAAAGAATATCGGGAAAAGCCGGTTTTACAATAAAAAGGATTCCGCCAGCCTGATGCTTCGTCACCGAATGATGCAAGCCAAGTTGCGTGGATTTCAGGCATCACCGCAATCTGTTTTTCGCCGTTACCCTGTTAGCGACACCAGTTTGCCCGCACGTTATGCGCGAGCGATTTCATATTATCGCAATGTCGATATCAAGCGGGCTTTGCGCGAAATTGACGGTCTGATCAAGTCACAACCAAAGAACCCTTACTTTTGGGAGCTAAAAGGTCAGGCGCTGTTTGAAAACGGTAAATCCCAAAGCGCCATAAAGCCTTTGGAAAAGGCTGTTTCGCTCGCACCTAAAGCCGGTTTAATACGAATTTTACTGGCTCAGGCGATGTTGGCGGCACAGCCAAAAAAGAATGCAAAAAGCGCTATTCGTCAGTTAACAATTGCGCGCAGATCCGAGCCCAATTCCTCCTCGCTTTACCGGCTTTTGGCCATCGCCCAGGCGCGGCTTGGCCGCATTGGACAGGCAGACCTTGCATCAGCGGAATCAGCGTTTCGCTTCGGTGATCTCAACCTGGCAAAAACGCGGGCTACCAAAGCAAAACGGGGTTTGAAAAAAGGATCGCCCGGCTGGATTAGGGCTAATGACATTCTTAATTATAAACATCGAAAATAATCTGCTATACAACCAGATAACACGAATGATGGTGGACACAGGGTTAGTGAAAATGCTGAGAAATATATCGAAAAAAATATCGTATTCAATGGGCCTGTTGCTGGTGGCACTAGGGCTTTTGATGCCATTGAAGGCAACGGCGCAGGAGTTCACGCCGCAGCAAAATGAACAGATAAAGAAAATGATCCAGGAATATCTGTTCAGGAACCCGAAAGATCTCAGAGAAGCGATTATCGCGTTGCAGGCCTATGAGACGAGGCAACAGCAAAAAGCAGCACGTATGGCGCTGGTTACGCAGGAAAAAAGCCTTTATGGCTCGTCTGTTTCATTTGTGGCTGGCAATCCCGACGGCGATGTGACGTTGATTGAATTTTTTGACTACAACTGCACCTATTGCCGCCGGTCGATGAAAGACCTGATGACCCTTATCGACACTGATCCAAACCTCAAAGTCATTTTCAAGGAATTTCCCATTTTGGGTGAAGGCTCGCTTTATGCCGCGCGCGCTGCCGTGGCCTCCATGAAGCAGAAAAAGTATATTGAATTTCATACGGCCATGATGCAGGTACGCGGCTCTACCGGAAAAGGCAACGTATTGGAAATTGCCGAAGAAGTGGGCCTTGACGTGGAAAAACTCGAGGAGGACATGAAGGCACCTTATATTACCAAAGAAATTGATGAGGTACTGCGAACCGCTTCCGCCATCGGCATTAACGGAACGCCAGCTTATGTTATCGGCGATAGCGTCATCGGTGGCGCTGTTGGCCTTGCGGAACTCAGACGCCAGATTGCCGAGGTTCGCAAATCGGGCAGTTAATCGAAACTCCAGCGACCTTCAAACAGTGTCGGGCCTTTAAGAATTTAGTGGTTTTCCTGACAATGTTCGCTGTTTAACGATGCCCTGCGATTGAATTTGAATATGGCAAAAACGATATACATACTCAACGGCCCCAATCTCAATTTGCTGGGCACACGTGAGCCGGAAATTTACGGCTCGACCACGCTGGCATCGATAGAAGATGCCTGTCGTGCATTTTGTCAGGCTGACGATGTTGAGGTTGTTTTTCGCCAAAGCAATGAGGAAGGTGAGTTGGTCAACTGGATACAGGAAGCCGCTGTCAAAAGCGATGGCCTGATCCTCAATGCCGGTGCTTACACCCATACGTCAGTTGCACTTCACGATGCCATTAAAGCCTCCGGCATTAAAACGATTGAGGTGCATTTGTCGAATATTTTCCAACGCGAAGAATTTCGCCATCACAGTTTCATTTCTCCCGTTGCCGTTGGCGTGATATGCGGTTTTGGGGCACATGGCTATGAATTGGCGATTTCAGCGTTATTGAACCAATTGAATAATAATTAGACGGATAATTTAAGCGTAGTTTTATGACCAGAAAAAAAGCAGTGGACAAAGAAATGATCAGGGAGCTGGCAGAGCTTCTTGATGAAACCGGATTAAGTGAACTGGAAATCGAACACGATGGATTGCGCATTAAAGTTGCCCGCAATTTTTCTGCGGCAATGCCTTCCGTTGCCATGCAGGCACCACTTGCCGCCTCACCTGGAGCACCGGCGGCGGGAGCCGAAGAAGTTGCCCCGTCCGTCAATGCGGTAAACTCGCCCATGGTCGGCACGGTTTATCGTTCACCTGAGCCCGGCGCCAAGCCATTTATTGAAGTGGGAAGCAAAGTTGCCGAAGGTCAGACCTGCCTGATTGTTGAAGCCATGAAGACCATGAACCCGATCCCAGCACCTCGTTCGGGCACTGTTACCGCCATATTGGTGGATGACAATAGCCCGGTCGAATTCGGCGAACCCCTGTTCATTCTAGAATAGGGAGGGTTGAGTAAATGTTTGACAAAATCCTTATTGCCAATCGCGGTGAAATTGCCTTGCGCATACAACGCGCCTGTCATGAACTGGGCATCGCAACTGTTGCGGTTCATTCGACCGCTGATGAAGATGCCATGCACGTGCGCCTGGCCGATGAAAGTGTGTGTATCGGACCCGCGCAAGCCGCTGCAAGTTATCTCAATATTCCAGCCCTGATTGCCGCATGTGAAATAACCAACGCCGATGCTGTTCATCCCGGCTACGGGTTTATGTCTGAAAATGCCCGGTTTGCAGAAATCCTGGGCGAACATAACATCACATTTATCGGCCCCTCGCCTGAACACATCAACATTATGGGCGACAAGATTATAGCCAAGGAAACCGTCAAGGCCCTTGGAATTCCAGTCGTTCCCGGCTCCCAGGGGGCTATTGATGATGGTGCCGAGGCTTTGAAAATCGCCGAGGAAATCGGCTATCCGGTTTTGGTCAAGGCTGCCCACGGCGGTGGTGGCAAAGGTATGAAGGTGGCTAACAGTCCAGCTGAGCTTCACGATGCCATGGCAACCGCACGCGCCGAAGCGATGGCCGGGTTTGGCAATGATACGCTGTATATGGAAAAGTACCTCACCCTGCCCCGCCATATTGAAATTCAGGTGCTTGGTGATGGTCATGGCAACGCTGTACATCTGGGTGAGCGCGATTGTTCTTTACAACGCCGCCACCAGAAGGTGTGGGAGGAAGCATTTTCGCCAGCGCTCAATGCCGAACAACGCAGCACAATCGGCGAAACCGTCGCCAAAGCCATGGCTGATATGAAATATTCCGGTGTCGGCACGGTTGAATTTCTTTATGAAAACGGTGAATTCTACTTCATCGAAATGAATACCAGATTGCAGGTTGAACATCCCGTAACCGAGATGATTACCGGTCTTGATCTGGTGCAGCAGCAAATTCGAATTGCAGCGGGTGCAGAACTCGGATTTAGCCAGGAAGACATCAACTTTAATGGCCATGCCATCGAAGTGCGTATCAATGCCGAAAACCCCAGAACCTTCGTGCCCTCACCGGGAACGATTGAAGCTTATCATGCCCCGGGAGGATTGGGGGTTCGGGTTGATTCGGGTGTTTATGCCGGCTACAAAATTCCGCCTTATTATGACAGCCTGATCGGTAAACTGATTGTGCACGGCAAAAACAGAACCGATGCCCTGATGCGGTTGCGCCGTGCTTTGGGCGAATATGTCATCGACGGGATAGAAACCACCATCCCTTTGTACATAGAACTGCTGAGTAATTCGGACATTATTGACGGTAATTATGATATTCACTGGCTAGAGAAACATCTGTCATAATTCCAGCGACAGGTTCTGAAATACTTGATGTCGACAATCACCCCGGAAATCATACTTGAAGCCTACGCTGTTGGTATGTTTCCCATGGCCAATAGTGAAGATGATCCTGAGCTGTTCTGGGTCTTTCCTGAACATCGCGGGATTTTACCGCTGAACCAGTTTCACGTCCCCAAAAGATTGATGCGAACGATCAAGTCCGAGCGTTTCACCATCAGGGTCGATACATCATTTGATAAGGTAATCAGAGCGTGCGCGGCCCAGCGCACAGACAGACCCACCACCTGGATCAATCAACCTATTCTGGATCTGTACAGCCGACTTTACCAGATGGGGCACTGCCACAGTATCGAGGTCTGGTTCGAAGGCGAGCTTGTGGGTGGATTGTACGGCATAAGCCTTGGCAGTGCATTTTTTGGCGAGAGTATGTTCACCTACAGAACCGATGCGTCAAAAATAGCGCTGGTCTATCTGGTTGCCCGGCTCATTCAGGGCGGATACAACCTGCTTGATACGCAATTCGTTACCGATCACCTCAAGCGTTTTGGCACGATTGAAATTGTCCGTGAGGAATATCTTACCCGATTGGCGCAAGCGCTTGAAATTCAGGGTGATTTTTATTCTTTGGCCTTGGATGCAGGATCTGACGAGGTTTTACAGTTGATCAGCCAGACATCGTAGACTGGATGCTCAA
>CAZJUF010000020.1:11127-15054 GCA_964549055.1 uncultured Hyphomicrobiales bacterium
GGATCTGACGAGGTTTTACAGTTGATCAGCCAGACATCGTAGACTGGATGCTCAACACCATTTAATCCGGGGCTGGAGGCAAACATCCAGCCAGTAAAAATGCGCTTCTTCGCACCATCCAGACGCACCTCATCTACTTCGACGAAGGCCGTCGTCTGCGGCGCCTCGGTGGGCGGTCTGGTGTAGCAAATTCGCGGCGTTACATTGAGTGTGCCAAACCTGATGGATTGATCAATCGGCACTTCAATTGTTGTAACCACCGCCGTAATTTTATCCATGGCTGAAAATACAGCGATGGGGTTTTCTATTTTCTGGGCCTGCACAGGCCCGGCAAACACGATTGCCCCCAAGGCACAGACTATGGCAAAAGCCATATGTCTGCTGAAGATAAAAGGCTTAGGTAAAATCACTTAATTCCGCTCAATCATTCGGACTTGCTGTTGCCAAACACCGCACGGCCAATCAGAGAGATAAGGTCAACGGAACTGGTGGTGAATTCAATCTCGCCGCCATCCTTGATAAATTCTTCGGCACCACCTGGCTCCAGTGAAATGTAGTTTCCACCCAAAAGGCCTTCACTGGTGATTTTGGCATTTGTATCTTCTGGCAATTGCACCGGCGTTGTGATCGCCAGGGTGACGATTGCCTGATAGGTTTTGCCATCGAGTACATTTTTCGAAACCGTACCAATTTTGATACCGGACATTCTAACGTCGCTGCCCGTGGAAATGCCGTCTATTTTATCAAATTTTGCGGTAACACTATATCCCTGCAACCCTGTGGTTGAGCCCGACGTTCTGTAGGCATAGGTGAAAAACACCACTGCTATTATAATGACAATTGCACCAACAGCGGTTTCGACAAAACTGTTTTTCATAAGATCCACTTCTCAGGTTTTCATGATTGCTCAGCGCAACCAGCAGATATAAAAATTAGACTCCAGAACTCTGTAGAAAACTACACGCTGGGGTTAGATTGTCAACAGGTGCCCGAACGGGTAAAGGCGTCAGGATTGGCTGATTATTCCGGGCGCCAGGCCTTATAATCTCCCGTAGCGTGTTGCCGCTTGGCGGACTTTAAAACGCTTCCCTTGGGTCGATAGGCTCCCGGTGTCCCCGTCAGGTTTTGCACGTGTTGGCGTTGCCACGAACGTGGCTGATAGTCTTCATCAACCGGTGCCACATCAACCGTATGGTGCAGCCAGCCGTTCCAGCCTGGTGGTACGCTGGAGGCTTCGGCAAGGCTGTGATAGATGACCCAGCGTTTGTCACGTTTGGCCTCACGGTAATAGATGTTGCCAAATTCATCGCGGCCAACCTCTTTTCCCTTGCGCCAGGTATAAAAGCGTGTGCCGACGGTCTGGCGGTTCCACCAGGTGAATATCTGTATGAAAAATTGCTTCACGTTTCGCCCAAAGCTCCAAGTTTTTAACGGTGATGACTGCCTTTGAAAACAAGAATCAGCACCGGTTTTTAAATGCCTGTTGGCATAAATACATGGCTGAGCATTATATAGCAAATCTGACTTTTGTAAGATCAGGATTTTTCCGATTTATACACGGGTCGAATCGAATGTTGCGGACAAAATCCACCCCCAAGTTTCCCACAACATCTTTGAGTTTATCTACAGATTTTTATCACAGGCAAAAACCAGACGATTTGCTCTTGCGTTTGCCTGCAATTCTCGGCAATGCTGACTTTATTGAGAGGTTTTCGTCGGGGAATTATGTGCGTTAAAACCTTCTTAACCCCTATATGTGGTATGGTGGCGGTGTAAGCATACTAATTCTTGTTGCGCAGGAAAACGAGTCGCGTTAGTGTTTCTGAGTGTTAAGGAAGCGCGAGCAATACCAACAGGTATCCCTGCTGGGACTCTCCGAAAAGTGTGAATAAGGCGTAACAAGGTAACTGAAACAGAGCTGAATTCGAATTTTAGCGACGTTGTTACAGTTAGTGGTTTGCAAGTTTGTGTAAAGCCAGTGGCCGTGCTTTGGGCGCTCGGCAAACCGGGTACACAGACGATTTGATATGGCAATAATGGTTCACAAGCTGATTTAGAAATGCTTGTGCAGGAATATATAAAGGTAAGGGCAATAAATGAGAATTGAGCGCTGTTTCACGGAAGCTGAAAAATCCCCCTATAGTGGCATTGAGTTTCGCAAGGCCACGAGTGAAATACGTAATCCCGATGGCTCCATCGTATTCAGACTGGAAGGCATTGAAGTTCCCACCAGCTGGAGCCAGGTTGCCAGCGACATTATTGCCCAGAAATATTTCCGTAAAGCCGGTGTACCGGCAAAGCTCAAACGCGTTGAAGAAAACACCGTACCAAGCTGGCTGTGGCGCAGTGTTGAGGATAAAGAGGCTCTTTTATTGCTGCGGGAAGATGAGCGTTACGGTAGCGAGATCGATTCGCGTCAGGTCTTCGACCGTCTGGCCGGCACCTGGACCTATTGGGGCTGGAAGGGGAATTATTTCAGCTCGGAAGAAGATGCCCGCGCCTATTTTGATGAAATGCGCTATATGCTGGCATCCCAGCAAGCCGCACCAAATTCCCCCCAGTGGTTTAACACCGGTCTTCATTGGGCCTATGGCATTGACGGTCCCAGCCAGGGACATTTCTATGTGGATTTTGAAAGCGGCGAACTTGTGCGCTCAAAGTCCTCTTATGAGCACCCGCAACCCCACGCGTGTTTTATTCAATCGGTGGAAGATGATCTGGTCAATGACAGTGGCATCATGGATCTGTGGGTGCGTGAAGCCAGATTGTTCAAATATGGCTCGGGCACCGGGTCAAACTTCTCCAAAATCCGTGGTGAATCCGAAAGTCTTTCGGGCGGCGGTAAATCTTCCGGCCTGATGAGCTTCCTCAAAATCGGTGATCGCGCTGCCGGTGCGATTAAATCCGGTGGCACCACGCGGCGTGCCGCCAAGATGGTTGTGGTCGATATTGATCATCCCGATATTGAGGAATACATCAACTGGAAGGTCAGGGAAGAACAAAAAGTTGCAGCACTCGTTACCGGGTCCAAAATCAACGCCCAGCATTTAAGCGCGATCATGAAGGCGTGTGTTAATTGCAGTGCTGATGGCGATGATTGTTTTGATGTACTGAAAAACCCGGCTCTTAAGCGCGAAGTACGAGCTGCGCGCAAGGCACAGGTGCAGGATAATATTATCCGTCGCGTCATTCAGTTCGCGCGTCAGGGCTACACTGACATTGAATTTCAAACCTATGATACCGACTGGGATTCAGAAGCCTATCGCACAGTGTCGGGTCAAAACTCCAATAATTCCGTCCGCGTGACGGATAAGTTCCTTAAAGCCGTGGAAGATGATGGTGAATGGAACCTGACGGCGCGCAAGGGCGGTGGCATTACCAAAACGCTTAAAGCGCGCGAGTTGTGGGAACAGGTGGGGTATGCCGCCTGGTCATCCGCTGATCCCGGCATCCAGTTTCACACCACCATCAACGACTGGCACACGTGTCCGGCCAGTGGTGAGATTATTGCCTCAAACCCGTGTTCTGAATATATGTTCCTTGACGACACGGCGTGTAATCTTGCCTCCATCAACCTGTTACAGTTCAAGGGCAGCGATGGCGCTTTTGAGATTGAAAAATTTGAACACGCCGCACGCCTGTGGACCATCACTTTGGAAATTTCGGTTTTGATGGCGCAATTTCCCTCGCGCCAGATCGCGCAACTGTCTTATGATTTCCGCACACTTGGGTTGGGCTATGCCAATATTGGCGGCCTGTTGATGTCTTCAGGCATTCCTTACGATTCAGATGAAGGCCGCGCCATATGCGGTGCCATTACCTCGATTTTAACCGGTGTTGCTTATGCGACTTCAGCGGAGTTGGCAGCCGAACTTGGCCCCTTCCCGGCTCATGCGCAAAATGCCGATCACATGTTGCGGGTCATGC
>CAZJUF010000021.1:0-6861 GCA_964549055.1 uncultured Hyphomicrobiales bacterium
GCCTTAAGGCGAACGGGTCTTTACTGCCGGTTGGTTTTTCGTTAATGGCCCAAAACCCAATCAGCGTATCCAGTTTATCAGCCAAGGCAACGGCAATGGATATGGCCTGCGTTGGCACGTCATCCGATGGACCTTGCGGTTTGTAATGCATCTCGCAGGCTTGTGCGATGGCGTCATCTTCGCCTTGAGCGCTAGCATAATAACGCCCCATCAAGCCCTGCAGGTCAGGAAATTCTCCGACCATTTCGGTTACCAGATCAGCTTTGCACAAAGAAGCTGCCCGTTTGGCCTGTTCGGGGTCGGCGTCAACACTCGGGGCAATTCTTCCGGCCAGAGATTTGAGGCGGTCAATGCGCTCGCTCTGGACCCCGAGCTTTTCATGGAAGATGATTTTTTCCAGTTTTTTTGCCTGGTCTTCCAGCCGGGTTTTGAGATCAAGTTCCCAGAAGAATTTTGCATCACTCAAGCGCGCATTGATGACGCGTTCATTGCCGGCGACAATCTTCTTGCCGCCATCCTTGGCAACGAGATTCGACACCAGAATAAAGGCATTGGCAAGTTTGCCGGTTTTGGGATCGTGCAATGAAAAACATTTTTGATGCGATTTCATGGCGATGGTCAGGACTTCCGGCGGCACTTCCAGAAAAGTCTCGTCAAAATCACCCATCATCACCACTGGCGATTCCACCAGACCGGCGACTTCGGCTAACAGGCCTTTGTCCTCAACCAGTTCTAGGCCCTTGGCAAAAGCCAGTTGTTTGGCGTCATGCGCGATGGTATCGCGACGGTGTTGGGCATCGAGGATAACGTGGGCTTTAGCCAATTTGGCTTCGTAGTCTTCAAAACCTGTGACGGTAAATTCATCCGGGGCCATGAAGCGATGGCCTTTTGTTGTGTTGCCGGAAGTTACATCACCAATCTCAAATTCTACAACTTGCGCGTCTTCACCCTCGCCCAACAGGCACAGAACCGAATGCAAAGGCCGCACCCAGCGCAGATTTCCCCTGCCCCATTTCATCGATTTGGGCCACGGGAATTTGGCCATGATGGCGGGAATGATTTCAGCGATTACTTTGTTGGCGCTCTCGCCCTTCTTTTCGGTGATGGCAACGTAGAAATCGCCCTTTTTGGGATCGGTCTGTATGGTTGCATCATCAATCGAAGCAAGGCCACAGCCGCGCAGAAAACCTTCAACGGCTTTTTCTGGCGCACCAACGCGCGGGCCTTTGCGTTCTTCGCGAACATCGGGCTGGGTTGCGGGAATGCCGGTGACGCTCAAAGTCAGGCGGCGCGGGGTGACGAACGCGCCCGCACTTTCATAAACAAGGCCCGCATCGACAAGGGCATCGGTGACCAGTTTTTTCAGATCGTCAGCGGCGCGTGCCTGCATGCGGGCGGGGATTTCTTCGCTGAACAATTCTAACAAGAGATCAGGCATTGGCACCTCCTGCTTCGGTTTTGATCCATGCTTCACCGCATTGGGTGGAAAGGTTGCGCACACGCAGGATATAGGACTGGCGCTCGGTTACCGAGATGACGCCACGGGCATCGAGCAGGTTGAACAGGTGAGAGGCCTTGATGCATTGATCATAAGCAGGTTGAGCCATGCCGCCGGCATCAAGCAAGGACTGGCATTCTTTTTCCGCATCTTCAAAATGCCGGGTAAGGGCTTCAGTGTCTGCAAATTCAAAATTATAGCGTGAATATTCCTGTTCGGCCTGCAAGAACACATCGCCATAAGAGACGCGGGCCTCGCCCTCGCCGCCGTTGAAATTCAAATCATAGATATTGTCGACGCCCTGCACATACATCGCCAGGCGTTCGATACCATAGGTCAGCTCGCCGGTTATGGGTGAGCAATCCTGGCCGCAGACCTGCTGAAAATAGGTGAATTGCGAGACTTCCATACCATCGCACCACACTTCCCAGCCCAGCCCCCAGGCACCAAGTGTCGGGCTTTCCCAATCATCTTCAACGAACCGGATGTCGTGATTTTCCGGGTCAATGCCGATGGCATAGAGGCTTTTGAGGTAAAGTTCCTGAAAATCCTTCGGCGAGGGCTTGAGGATGACCTGAAACTGGTAATAATGCTGCAGGCGATTGGGATTGTTGCCATAGCGCCCGTCTTTGGGTCGCCGTGAGGGCTGCACGTAGGCGGCGTTCCACGGTTTTGGACCCAGTGAGCGCAGGATGGTTGCCGGGTGAAACGTGCCCGCGCCAACTTCCATGTCATAGGGTTGAAGCAGGGCGCAGCCGTATGCTGCCCAATACTGCTGCAGGGCCAAAATCAGCCCCTGAAACGAGCGTTCGGGAACAAGGCTTGCTGGAACAGACTGGGTTGGCATTGCAACACTCTTGAGCGTAGGGCGAAAAGGCGATGTTCTTCTAAACGACCTTAGGGATTCGCGTAAAACAGAAGGAACGCGCGCAACCTACCCGTGGCTCATGTTCGGGTCAAGCAGGGCTTTTAATTTAGGCAAAATTACAGGCCGTAACGTGACCAGATTGCGCGTTCTTCGATGGTTGAAATGACATCATCGGTAAGTCCCTGCGCCAATGACTGCCCGCTGGCACCGACAATAAGCCCGAGAGAAGAACCCGGACTAAGGCGGCGCTTGAGCCAGCCTTGATTGGCGGCAACAAGTTTAAGTTTGACTTTTTCACCGTATTTCTCACGCATAATGGCGCGCATATCACCAATGCCGTCAATCAGACCCATTTCGAGCGCTTTGGCTCCGGTCCAGAATTCACCGGTAAACAGCTTTTTTGGAGTTTCTTTCAGCGCATCACCGCGGGCTTTCACCACCAGTTGCTTGAAGCTTTCGTGGATGTCCTTTTGCAGGGATTTGATGCGTTTTACATCGCTGGCATTTTCTGCCTTGAACGGATCGAGGATGTTTTTGTTTTCACCGGCGGTATATACCCGGCGCTCGACCCCGACTTTCTTGATCAGTTCGGTAAATCCAAAGCCTGCGGCAATGACGCCGATGGAGCCGACGATAGAATTGCTGTCGGCATAAATTTCATCGCCCGCACACGCCAGCCAATAGCCGCCTGATGCCGCCACATCTTCGCAAAACACATAGACCGGCAATTCATGCTCTTTGGCCAGTGCACGGATGCGGGTGTAAATCAGGTTTGATTGAACCGGTGAGCCACCGGGCGAATTTATCGCCAGTGCTACTGCTTTTGCGTGTTTGGTTTTAAAGGCGGTTTCGAGAACGGTGCTGACGCTGTTCAAATTCAGCCCCGGTCGCAAGGCAGATCCACCGCCAATGACACCACTCAGGCGCACAACGGCGACAACGGGTTTGGGATTGCGAAAGCGCTTGGGCAAAAATCGCCGCCAGCCTGATATTTTTGAGGATTTGGTTGTTTTCATCAGGGATAGATAATCGCCGTGGCCCCCAACCACAAGGCCAAAACAACATTGTTGTTAAATTTTCAACCGTTTGCCGTCGCGTAAAATCGCCTGAACCTCAGGTGTGAAGGTGCCATCGGCCTGATGCATGATCTGGCCCGGCAACAGGGTTGATTGGGCGCGGGAGCCTTTTATACCCTGCACAATGAGCCTTGAAGCGGGCATATGGGCTTTGGGAAACAGTGGATAGATTTTCAATCCACCGGCGCGGCCCTCAAAGCTTGCGGTCAGCGCTGCCAAGGCTTCAGCGCGATGAATGATGGTTATGGTGCCATGGGGCTTGACCACGGCTGTTAGAAACTTCAACCATCTGTCCAGGCCTTCCCTCCCCATAACGTTGGCTTTGGCTTTGCCCGCATCAGGAGAGACCTGGGATGCGTCTTCGGCAAAAAATGGCGGATTGGCAAATACATGATCATAAAGGTTTTGCACGATACCATTTTGTTCCAGATCCTTAAATGACTTCGACAGATCACCTTCGACAAAGGTCGAGTTTTTTTCAAATCCGTTGCGGGCAGCATTTTGATGGGCGAGTTCTATGCTGTGCGGATTTATTTCCAGGCCGACAACATTGAGGTTTTCCACAGTGGCGGCCAGACACAAGCTGGCAATGCCCGTGCCGCTTCCCGCTTCAAGCGTTGTGTCACCGGGGTGGACTGGAATTGAGGCGGCCAGAAATACCGCATCGAGGCCGGAGCGATAGCCTTTTGCCGGTTGCAAACAGTGTAATTTTCCACCCAGAAAAGCATCATCGGTGAATTCATCGACCACAGCCGTCATAATCCGTCTATGTCCGCCTCCTTGACAACCCGGCGGGCCTGGTTGATCTGATCGCCAGCCACCATAATACGCCGGGGCAGCACGCCGATTGATCCTTCTATGACACTCATGTTGGTGTCCATAACATGATGCGGAATTCCGGCATCGTTCAACATCGATTCAATATAGGAAATCAGGACCATATCGTTTGTACGCAGAAGTTCTTCCATGAGTAAAAAAATTCTATCCCCAAAAATTTATCGAAATAGTGCTGTCAGCAGTGTATGTGATCACACAAATGAGCCAAAGGCAATTCGTCGCACTTGACCCCACTATCCGTGCCGACTTATTGTCATCTACTGGTTTGATATTGAAGGAAACATGTTTTGGGCGTTGTAATCCCCCTCGATAAAGGTCGCAATCAAGCGGCAAGTCTGGCTCCGTTGATGGCGCTGGTTGCCGATGATATGGACGGTGTCAATGAGTTGATCATGCAACGCGTGGTGTCAAACGTCGAACTCATTCCTGAGTTGGCCCGGCACCTGATAGATTCCGGCGGCAAGAGAATCCGCCCGATGTTGACCATCGCCGCTGCACAAATGTGCGGCTATGAAGGCAAACACCACATCAAACTGGCTTCAAGCGTTGAATTCATGCACACGGCAACCTTGCTGCATGATGATGTGGTTGATGAAAGCGATATGCGCCGTGGCAATAAAACCGCGCGCATTCTGTGGGGCAATGAGGCAAGTGTCCTGGTCGGTGATTTTCTGCTTGGTCAGGCCTTCAAGATGATGGTTGAAACCGGCTCGCTCGATTGTCTCGCTGTTTTATCGGATGCCGCTGCGGTGATTGCCGAGGGCGAAGTGATGCAACTGGCCGCTGCCCAGCACATCACCACAACCGAAGATGCTTATCTCGCTGTAATCAAGGCCAAGACCGCTGCGCTGTTTGCCGCTGCCGCCCATGTTGGCGGTATTATTTCTGATCAATCACCGGAAAAACGTTCGGCTCTCGATAGCTATGGCCGCAATCTGGGGCTGGTGTTTCAGCTTATAGATGATGCGCTGGATTATAGCGGTGACGCCGATGCCATGGGCAAATCTGTTGGCGATGATTTCAGGGAGGGTAAAATTACCCTGCCGGTGGTTTTAACCTATCGTCGCGGCAATGAAGAAGAGCGCAGTTTCTGGAAACGTGTGGTTGAGGACCGGGATCAAAGAGACGGTGATCTCGAGCACGCAATTTCATTGATAAAACAGCATAATGCGCTGGAAGATACGATCAGCCGTGCCCACCACTATGGTGCGATAGCGTGTGATGCCCTGGAAATTTTTCCTGCGTGCCCGCAAAAAACCGCACTGATGGAAGTGGTTCGGTTTTGTGTGAGCCGTTCCTTTTAAGGCATATTTTCTTAAATGAGCGGCCTTGTTTCCACTCTTTTTATTTCAGCTTTTGTTTCTGCCACCTTGCTTCCCGGGTCATCCGAGATTGTGCTGGTCGGGGTTTTGTCGAGCAACGAGGTAGCGGTTGGTCTGGCTGTTTTGGTCGCAACGATTGGTAATACACTTGGCAGTTGCGTGAACTGGGGCATCGGTCGTTTCTTTTCCCACCATCGCTCGCACAAATGGTTCCCGGTCCCGCATGAAAAATACGATCGCTTCACCACCTGGTATCAACGCTGGGGAATTTGGTCTTTACTGCTGTCGTGGCTACCGGTTATCGGCGATCCGCTCACTGTGATCGCCGGTATCTCGCGCACACCAATATTGGTGTTCACCACATTTGTGTTTGTGGCCAAGGCAGTGCGTTATCTGGTTGTTGCCGGGATTTTTTTAACGATCTGGTGAGGCTCAGCTTTCATCCGCCCGCACTCTACCTCAATTCAATCGGCACGGCTTAACCCACCAGCGTGGTGCTTTTTGACTGATACTTGCAGCACCGCGTTCAGCTTGCTCTTTGTCTGCGAACAAGCCAAAGCAGGTGGCGCCACTGCCGGTCATGCGGGCCAGCAGACAGCCATCGCGGGCCAGCAAGGCTGATTGCACATCAGCTATTTCATGACACATGCGAATGGCCGGGGGTTCAAGGTCATTGCGACACGAGCCAACAAAGGCTGCCAGATCAGCCGCATCGACAAAGGCATGTTCAGGTTTCAGGCTTAGTTCATCGCGGCGAATGGCGCCCGGCACTGCCAGCGCTGCAAAAACCGCACCGGTGAGCATTTTGATATTTGGATTGACCAGCACCGCATATATTTCCGGCAAGGCCGGTAGTGCTGTGACAATGTTGCCAACACCGCTCATGAAGCAAGCCTGAGGATCAAGGCACACGGTTACATCAGCGCCCAGACCAATGGCGAGTTGTCCGGCAGCTGTGCGTGATACGTTGATGTCGACCAGATAGGCAAGAGCTCGAATGACGGCGGCGGCATCGGATGATCCCCCGCCCATGCCCGCTGCTATGGGCAGGTTTTTGACAAGATCAACATGAACACCGGGCAGGTTGCTGCGAAAGCCGTTTACAAAAGCAATGGCTGCTTCCAGAGCGATGTTGTTTTCTTCGTCACGCAGCGGTGCGGCAAAAGGGCCTGAGACCTTGAGGTCAAACCCCTCATGGGCTTTAACCGTAATCTCATCGCCAACGTCGGCGAAGGCTACAAAACTCTCGATCAGATGAAA
>CAZJUF010000021.1:6961-12096 GCA_964549055.1 uncultured Hyphomicrobiales bacterium
TTGATAATAGGATCGTCAGGTTTGAGGTTAACGGCGCGTTCAAGTGTCTTTACCGCATCTGCAAATTTATTCAGGCGATATTGCGCCCAGCCCAGACTATCAACAATATAGCCGTCTGCCGGCCGCAGTTTAACGGCCTTGCGGATCATGTCGAGTGCGCGCGTCAGGTTGAGTTTTTTATCTACCCAGGAATACCCCAGATAATTCAATACCAAAGGTTGATCGGGTTTAAGCTCAAGTGCTTTCAGCAGGTCAGCTTCTGCTTTTTGCCATTGATCTATGCGCTCGTAGCTGATGCCACGGAAGTAATAGAATGACCACTGCGGCGTAATTGCAGGAACCATTAATGCAAACGCTGAAGAATAAGCCTCAACCGCTTCTTTAAATTTCGAACGCCCGCGCATCATATTGCCCAATGCCAGCAGCGGGTCATAGTCTTTGGGGTAAGCTGCGATGACGGATTTTAGTTTTTCAACAGCATCATCGGTGCGATCGAGCCGGTCGAGATTGGCGGCAATACGTATTTCAGCGTTTTTTCGCAAGCTTGATTTTTCTGAAACCTGATCATACGACGTCAGCGCCAGACCGTTTTTCTTCATGTCTTCGTATATGTCTCCCAGTAACGTCCAGGCCGAAGGTGAAGTGGGGTTTAGAAATAGCGCCATCTGGGTGTAAATAAGAGCGAGATCAGAACTTGAATCCTGCGACAAGGCACTGGCCACCCCGAACATTGCTTCGGAAGCACCATTTTTTGCGGTGCGGGCAAAATAGGATGGTATCGTACCTTTTAAAGCGCGATCTCTGGCTTCGGCTACCAGGGGGTGGCGGGGAACACGGCTCAGAAATGCGTTATAAATTTCAAGCGCCTGCTTTTGTTTGTTGCGGCGCTCGAGGAAATTTCCATAGGCTAAGGTGATCCGCAATGACGAGCCTGTGCCGCGATAGGCACTTTGATAGAATTCCTGTGCCTTGGTGAAAGATCCAAGGGCATCGGCAATCAGGGCTGAATGATAGGTTCTGAAGACGACAAAGGATTGGGTTTTTGACAATGGTGTCAGAGCTTTTAGCGCTGCATCCAGATCACCGATGCCTTTATAGGCCCAGGCGTTTAAAAGACCTGATGTCAGTATACCGATCTGGCCCCGAGCGGCGCGATCAAATTTTTCAGTGGATTTGGAAAACCGCTTGGAAAGAAAATCCTCCATGCCTGAAATATACAGCGCCATCCTGTTGTCGCGCCCAAGTTTAATCAGCTTGTTGGCGAGTTGAACAGCACGCTCTATATTTCCCGCAGAAACTTCGAGCAGGAAGGCCGGTTCCAGAATGTCCAGATTGTCGGGATCTGACAATAAGGCGCGGGCATAAAACCCTGCTGCCCTGTCGGCATCACGCTCGGTGCCGGCAAAACGCCCGGCCAGATAATTACCCGACAAGGACAAAGACATCGGATAGTCATCATGATCCCCATCGGTGCGCGCCTGAGCGGCGGCAGGTGCCATGGCTGAGATCAATGCGAAAGCCAGACCGCCAAGCAAAGATACAAATAAGCCAGATCGCTTCAAGCGCTGGGCAAGGGGAGCGTTTAATTTTTCCACGACAGTCATTCTACTCGTCTTTAGTTAAAACCCGCCAAACATTGAGGCTATTGCGTGTCCGGTGCAAATCACACCTTTAAAGACTATGACCGGTACGCCTACATGTTCGGGTAGTTTGGTCCGCCACCGCCTTCGGGAACGGTCCAGTTAATATTCTGCGAGGGGTCTTTAATATCACAGGTTTTACAGTGCACGCAATTTTGCGCATTGATCTGGAACCTGGGATTTTGCCCCGATTGGTCCACTATTACCTCATAGACCCCGGCAGGACAATAGCGCTGTGCGGGTTCAGCATACTCCGGCAGATTGACTGAAACAGGTATGTTCGGGTCTTCCAGCTTGAGATGAACCGGTTGATCTTCTTCGTGATTGGTCGCCGACAGGTATACGGATGACAGTCTGTCAAAGGATAATCTGCCATCGGGTTTTGGATACTTGATTGGCTTGTGCCGGGCAGCTTTTTCCAGCGTTGCATAATCAGGTTTGCCGTGGCTCAAGGTAAAGGGCAGGCCAATTCCCAGATTGTTCATCCACATATCGATGCTGCCAAAAGCGATGCCAATCCAGGTGCCAAACCGGCTCCACAACGGTTTGACATTACGCACCATTTTCAGGTCTTTGATAACGTCAGATTTGTCAAACTCCGCTTGATACTGCACAAGCTCATCATTGCAGCGATTGTCGCCAAGGGCGGCAAAGGCGGCTTCCGCCACCATCATGCCCGAAGCCATGGCATTGTGGGTGCCTTTGATGCGCGGGAGATTTACCATGCCAGCCGAACACCCGATGAGGGCGCCGCCGGGAAACGTGAGTTTGGGGATTGATTGAAACCCGCCTTCGGTAATCGCACGCGCACCATAGGAGATACGTTTGCCGCCTTCGAGAACCTCGGCAATGGCCAGATGGGTTTTGAAACGCTGAAATTCCTCGAACGGTGAGAGATAGGGGTTTTTGTAATTGAGATGGACAACAAAACCGACGGCAACAAGGTTGTCTTCGAGATGATAGAGGAAAGAACCACCGCCGGTTCTGGAATTTAACGGCCAACCGAAAGTATGCTGCACCAGGCCCGGTTGATGTTTTTTTGCATCGACCTGCCATAATTCCTTGAGACCAATGCCAAATTTCTGTGGCTGTTTTCCCGCATCAAGATCAAATTTCGCAATCAGCGATTTGGCCAGAGATCCCCTGACCCCTTCACCGATAAAAGTGTATTTTCCATGCAGCTCCATGCCGCGCATGAATGAATCCTTGGGCTGACCATCCTGGCCGACACCCATGTCTCCGGTGGCGACGCCCTTGACGCTGCCATCTTCATTGTAAAGCACTTCGGCAGCGGCAAAGCCGGGATAGATTTCAACGCCTAAAGCTTCCGCCTGTTCCGCCAGCCAGCGGCACAGGTTGCCGAGCGAAACGATATAAGCGCCATGGTTGCTCATCAGCGGTGGCATGAGGAAATTAGGCAGGCGCAACGCACCTCCCGGACCCAAAATGAGAAAAACATCCTTGGTAACCGGGGTGTTGAGCGGTGCGCCTTTTTCCTTCCAGTCAGGAATAAGCCGGTTCAGGGCGACGGGATCAATGACCGCGCCGGACAGGATATGAGCGCCCACTTCCGAGCCTTTTTCCAACACCACAACCGACACTTCGGTCTGTGCTTCCTGGGCCAGTTGCTTGAGGCGAATGGCGGCTGAAAGGCCCGCAGGACCGGCACCGACAATAACCACATCGAATTCCATTGATTCGCGCGCAGGAAGTGCTTCTTCAGTAGCGTTCACAGTAATCTCCTGTTTGTGAAATAACAGTCTAAGGTGTATAGAACCAGCATGCAGGTTAGGCCATGATAAATAACAATCGTCAAGCACTCGAAATCCTTACCTGGTATCACGATGCCGGGGTGGATGAGGCTGTCAGCGATCATTCTACCGATTTTTTTGCCAAAAATGAAACCAGCGCAGCGACCGCCAAAGTGGTTAAAGCGACACCGCCAGCCAAACCTCCGCTTGGCCACAAACCGATCGCCCCCGCTCGCGCACCTCAGGCGTCAAGTGTGCTGGACGCCGGTGAAACCGCAAATGATGCCAGATCACTGGCGCAATCAGCCAAAACACTGGAAGATTTGAAAGCGGCACTCGAACGCTTCGACGGCTGCGGCCTCAAGGCAACGGCGACCAATCTGGTATTTGGCGATGGCGCAGCCGACGCGCGTATCATGTTCATCGGTGAAGCACCGGGCAGTGATGAGGACATTCAAGGCCTGCCTTTTGTCGGTCGCAGCGGGCAGTTGCTCGACAAGATGCTGGCGGCGATCGGGCTCAATCGTCAAAATGCTTATATTGCCAATGTTATCCCCTGGCGCCCGCCGGGAAACCGCACCCCTACGCCGCATGAAACTGCTGTGTGCCGGCCTTTTATTGACCGACAGATTGAGTTGGTGGCACCTGAGGTTATCGTCTTTCTCGGTGGCGTGGCAGCCAAGGAAATGCTCGACACCACCACCGGCATTAAGCGTCTGCGGGGAAAATGGGCCAATTTCAAAGGCAAAGACACAGAGTACCCGGCCCTGCCAACATTGCACCCGGCTTATTTATTGCGTCAGCCGGCACAAAAACGTCTGGCCTGGAGTGATTTTATATTGATCCGTCAATTTCTTGATGGCAAAAAATAGAGTTTAAGGAGAAAAATCAAATGCCCAGCGCTGCCAACAAACGTGAATTCCAACCGGTTAACATTGCTGTTTTAACGGTTTCCGACACACGCTCTCTCGACGATGACAAATCCGGCAATATACTGGTTGAGCGTTTAACCACTGCTGGCCATATTCTCGCCGACAGGGCCATCGTCACCGACGACATTCCCAAAATTCAGGCCGTGGTGAAGCAGTGGATTGCCGATGAAGGGGTTGACGTGGTTATTTCCACCGGCGGCACCGGTCTCACCGGACGCGATATTACACCCGAAGCTTTCAAGCCTTTATATGACAAGGAAATAGACGGTTGGTCGACGATATTTCATCAGATGTCTTATGAGAAAATCGGCGTTTCGACCATTCAGTCCCGCACCACGGCAGGCGTTGCCGGTGGCACCTACCTGTTTGCCCTGCCCGGCTCACCGGGAGCTTGCAAAGATGGCTGGGACGGCCTTTTGGTCCATCAGCTCGATTACCGCGCAGGTCCGTGTAATTTTGTTGAGATCATGCCGCGTCTGGATGAGCATCTCCAGCGCTCAAAGACATAAGCGACCGGCACCACCACGGGCTTTCCAGTGTTTCCAGTCGACCGCAGTGTCTATATCGTGCAGAGCCTCTATATAGCCGGTTTTGAAACTTTCAAGATTGCGCAAAGTATCGTCAAGCGCATGCGGGCCTGACCAGCGCACATTGTTGAAGATGACGGGCGTGCGCAGGCTACGCTTCAGACCAACCAGAGAATAACCGCCATCACCGGCGGGGGAGAATACCGCATCAACATCGCCTAATTGTCTGAAAGCCCGGGCGATGTGGGCAGGCCTCATACCGGCTATATCACTGCCGATTATGAT